>DASZQE010000500.1:0-6532 GCA_035550175.1 Phycisphaerales bacterium
TGTCGGGATCAATTCGTGTGATCATGGACCGGAGTTTATCCGCAATTCATGCCATCCATGAATGCATTCAGATCGACTGAACAGTTGCGGCAGAGCACGGGAGGGCATTTGCACGACTGATTGTTTTCTGCAAACGTGCGATGGAATGGTGGAGTCCACAGACCAACGCAATGCAAATCCGGGCCGGCCAGCGGTCCGCCGGGCATCGGGTCCGCCGCATTCAGCGCTGGCGGTGATTGCTCTTATCCTGGCGCTGGTGCCGTGCTGTCCGCTGCTGCCGATGCTCGGTTCGACACTGGGGGCGATCGCGGACTATCGAATTTTCACTTCGGGGGGGATGTTGCGCGGAAGGCGCACGGCGCGGTCCGCAATATTCATCGGCATCGGGATGACGCTGATCACCTCGACGCTCATGTACTGGATGAAGGATTCGCTGCAGAGCTATTTGAAGGATGCACTGGGAGTGCAGACACATCACGCGGTTGATCCGAATGCGCCGAAACAGGGAGAAGATTCCGGCTGGCTTGAATCCGCGAGCGGCGGACCGAACACGGAGGACATCGAACGGTTTCGCCAGGATTTGTCGGACCGATACGGCAACTTTCAGGGATTCACGATTTCGCTGATTGCGCCGAAGTCGGGGTTTTACGACGTGAATTATTCGGCTGCAGGAGTTTTTGATTTTGAGAAGGGTTCACATCCGGGACACGTGCATTTCCAACTGGCTCCGGGATCAGGCTTTATGCCTGAAGTGCGGATGACGGGCATCACCATAGAAGACGCACAGCAGGGCGCACTGACATGCGCTGGCGCAGCATCCAAAGCACAGTGAGCGCATCTGCACGGATTGCTCAGACGCCGTACCATGCGGCAGCTGCAAGAGGTTGAATACGCGATGTCTCAATCCCCCAATCCCTACGTTTCGTTCGACACGAGCATGTTTGAAGAGCAACGCACCAGCGGCCTGGCGATCGGCGCACTGGTGTGCAGCCTGATTTTCTGCTGTCCAGTGACGACGATCATCGGGATTCTGCTGGGTGTGGCGTCGCTGGCTTCGATCGGGAATGATCCGACGCGCAAGGGGAAGGGGCTTGCGATCACGGCGATTATTCTTGGGGTTGTGTTTACGGTTGTGAGCGGACCAAGCCTGTATATTCTCGGCAGGCTCGGATATCGATATTACGATTTTGTGGCGCACGGACCCAACAACGCATTGACCGCGGGTTTTTCGGGTGATTTGTCGAAATTTCGCTCGCTTATGGATGAGGAAGGCGCTGCGGCAACGGATAGCGAAATTCAGACGTTTTTCAGCGAACTTCAAAGTCGATACGGCCAGTACATCGCGTGCAAACCACTCAAGGAGAAGGGACAGAGTCCGTTCATTCAGGAATCAGACGGCGTGTTGAAGTTCCGTTACGCGATTCAATTTTCAAATGAAAGCGTGAACGCGGAATTTGAACTCCTCAACACCAAGCGAAATCCCACAACCTTGTCGGATGCTTTCTACAATCGTGTGGTATCTATTCACGTGATTGATCAAGTGCGGGGTGATCTGTATTTCCCGGCGAGCGCGGCCACGACGAGCCGTTCGGGTGCGGCTTCAAAACCGGCGCAAACGCAGAGTGAACCATCCGGCACAGCAGGAAGCAATGCGGATGAGGAGTGATTCATCGGTTGCGTCAAAGGTGTCAGGGACTGGGGTGAATCGGCCGCACTATTCGGTGTGGGCGATGGCTGCGCTGCTGACGAGCCTGGCGGTGATATGCCCGCTTGCGACACTGATCGGTCCGCTGCTTGCGGTGCGGGCGCTGGTGGCGATCAAAGCGAATCCGCAACTTCGCGGGAGGTGGATGGCGATCAGCGCCATCATCATCGGGCTGGTTGTCACGGTGATCTGGCTTGGAGGCGCGTTCTGGTGGCACATCAGTGTTCGCCGACCAATGCAGGAAGGGCCGCTGACAGCGTTTACATTGCATAACCCTGATGCGCTGCTGAGAAAATTCACAACAGAAGCGAAGTCAGCGACTGCTGCGGAAGCGGATCAATTTCTGCAACAGGTGCGCACGTCGCTGGGCACATTCCAAGGCGCGGCGCCAAAGCTTGATTATCTGCCGCCGAACACACCTGCAGGCGAATTTCCGATTTCCTACATTCTGCACGGAAGCAACGGGGACATGCCCGCGACGGCGTATTTCGTGGTATTTGCAAACGGACGTGCGCCGTTCGTGAACAAATTCCGATGGATCTATGTTCTTGATCCGAATGCGGGTCCTTTGTATTTCCCGCCGGAGTGCAAGGATGAGATTCTGACATTCATCAATCTGCCGCCGGCGAGTCAACCGGCGACCGCTTCGCTGACGGCTTCCCCGTGACACTCGCGGGCATGCATCTCACAGTATGCTTTCACCATGGCTGAAGTGCCTCCCATTGTCGTGAAGGATCTTGTGAAACGGTTTGAGGATCAAGTCGTTCTGGACGGGGTGAATCTCGAAGTGCAGCAGGGGGAGACGATGGTGATCATGGGGGGGTCGGGGTCGGGAAAATCCACGATGCTGCGGTGCATGATCGGCGCGATCATGCCTGAAGCGGGATCGGTTTTTCTGTTGAATCGCAATCTGTGCGAGCTATCGGAAGATCAGCTCAACGTGCTGCGGAAGAAGATCGGCATTCTGTTTCAATCGGGCGCGCTGTTCAATTCGATGACGGTTGCGGAGAATGTCGCGCTGCCGATTCAGGAGCATACAAGCCTTGATGCGCAGACCATTGAGATCATGGTCAAGATCAAGCTGGAGCTGGTGGGGCTGCGCGAGCACGCGGACAAGTTCCCGGCGCAGATCTCCGGAGGCATGAAGAAGCGAGCGGGCCTGGCGAGGGCGCTGGCGCTTGATCCGAAGATTCTGTTTTATGATGAGCCTTCTGCAGGACTTGATCCGGTGACAAGCGCGGAGATCGACCGACTCATCATTGATCTGTCGCGGAAGCTGGGGGTGACCAGCGTGGTCGTGACGCATGAAATGGATTCCGCATTTGCGATTGCAGACCGCATGGCGATGCTCGACAAGGGGCGGATGCTGATGGTGGACACACGCGAGAGCTTTGATGTGCTGCGGAAAATGTCCGCTGAGGAGGCTTTGCGGCTTGATGAGAAGCGGCAGACGGTCCGACAGTTCCTGCGAGGCGATGCGGAGGGACCGATCACGCGCCGCCGGGCCGCCACCAACTATGCGGATGACCTGCTGGGCGACGTGAACATGCCGTCGATGCGCACGCCGTCGGTTGAATCCACTCGCGTGATGTAGAGGGGCGGGCGACGGTTATCCGGCTGTCGCGTCAGAGCGGCAGTTGCCGGTGGTCCGCGTTCATGCGAGTATGTCGGTCGGCTCCGAGGATCCTTTGGCATGCCCAGCGTCAACGAACGCACTCGCAATAACGTCCGTGCAGGCATCTTCGTCACTGCGGCGATCATCATCGCGCTTGTCGTGATCATGGCATTGACGGATTTTACATCCGTGATTTTCCGTCGGTCCACAAAGTACACGGTCACGTTCACGGTCGCTTCGGGGGTCACGAACCTGCAGAAAGGATCGGATGTGCGCGTCGGCGGCATGTCACTGGGTCACGTGATCAGCATTGATCCGAGATTCAGCGAAGGCCAACCGCTGCAAAACATCGACGTGCGATTCTCAATCGATCATCGTGTCACGCTGTACGCAGATGCGGTGATCGTGATTTCCACGCCGGTCATCGGGTCGGATGCGTGGCTGAGCATTCCGAACGTCGGCACGTCATCTGCGGGCGCACCGCCGAACAATGCGCTGCAAGGCGCAACCACCGTGGGGCTTCTCACCTCGATTCTTGGACCCGAGAACAGCGACAAGGCGCAGCAGATCATTGACAATTTTCACGAATTCAGCGGGTTTATCGGTTCACTCAAGACTGAATACCAGACTTCGGTGAAACCCATTTTCACGGATGTGACATCGCTTGTGAGCGATCTACGACACAATCACTGGCCAGGATGGACGTCCGGTGTTGATCGGATCGTTGCCTGGGCTGATCGCTTCACGACGAATCTGGATTCATCATTGGCGGAAGCGCATGACTTGTTGACGGATGCACGGGGAGTGGTGGGGGAGAATCGCCAGGCTGTGCATGACACGATCTCGAACGTGCAAGCAGCTTCAGAGGATGCGAAATCGCTTGCGGCCAAACTCAACTCCGAGACGATCGCGAAGGTCAATCACATTCTGGATTCAGGCGATTCCGCACTCGCATCCGCCAAGGAAACGCTCCAGCAGCTTTCGGTGGATTACGAACGGTGGTCGGTCGATGTCGGCGAATCACTCGCAAACGCCACCCTTGCTTCGCAGCAGCTCAAGCTCGCCGCCATTGAGACTCGCCGGAGCCCGTGGAAGCTGCTGTATCGGCCTTCATCGGAAGAACTTCAACATGAGCTGCTTTATGAGGCTGCCCGCTCATTCGCCCTTGCTGCGGCCGATCTCAAGGATTCGGCAGCGTCGGTCAAAAGGGTCATGGAACACCATTCGGACGAGATTTCAGCGAACCCGGAGCTGTTCAACCGAATTCAGCAAAATCTGGTCGATAGTCTTTCCAAGTATGAGCATGCCCAGACCAAGTTGCTGGATATTCTTTCAGCGGATGCCCCTGTGAATTGATTGCGCATTCGGGCCGACTCGGGCCGAGGTGCTGACATGAACAACTCATGGATTGCGACGTGCGGGCTGGCTATTTTGGTGTCGTGTGCGCCGGCGGCTGCAGCATCGCCATCCGCCGCCGGGCTTTCGCCGACTGCCGCAACACAGAGCACCTTCACGATACCGCTGCACGATGGACGGATTGCGGCACGCGACATGCTGACGAACCTGTGTTCATCGCTTGGATTGAATACGCCGCATCGGTTGCAACAGTTTGATTGGACGATCAATGTTGACACACCTTTTGCTCGCCACAATCTTGAGTGTCTTGCCAAAGTGACGAAAAACGTGCTGGCTGCGGATTGGGAGAACGATAAGGTCACGTTTTCGGTCAATCGTGCGCAGTTTGAGACGCACCTCCACGCACTCGGCAAGGATTCGGAACGCTGGCTGCGCGAGATCATCGACGCGGCGGACATTCAGAGTTCGCATCAATTCGGCATCACCTGCGTCTGCCGGGCTGACAGCAGGTCAAAACTGTGTGATCTTCCCGCAGGATGCACGCATGCAGTGGTTCTGGTACACGGACTGGACAATCCAGGCTTCATCTGGCGCGACATCATTCCGATTCTGCAGGATGCAGGGTACGCGGTTGTCCGCTTTGACTATCCGAATGACGGGCCGATTGAACAATCAGCGGATCTCTTTGCAGATGAGCTCCGGAAACTCCGTGAGCACGGCGTGAAAAGCGTGGATGTCATCGCGCATTCAATGGGCGGACTGGTGACACGCGATCTGCTGACCCGTTCCGAGTTGTATGGCTCCAACGGAGGCGGGAACACATCACTTCCCGCGATAGATCGATTCATCATGGTCGGCACGCCGAATCATGGATCGGAGATGGCGCATCTTCATCCCGTTGCGGAGCTCGGCGAGCAATTGATCCGCATCGCTGCACTCAACGGAACGTGGGACGGGTTCTCTGCTGACGGCAACGGTGAGGCGGAACCGGAACTCTTTCCCGACTCGGAGTTCCTGAAAAATCTGAACTCGCGCCCACTTCCCTCGCACACGAAAATGACTATTGTTGCCGGGCGCTGGCTCGGCTCGCAGTCTTCGGCCGTTCAGACTGTGTCCGCCGGCATCGACCATGCGCTCACGTCTGAACATGCTCCATCACAGGTGCGTGATTTTGTGTCGCAACACGGCCTCTGCTTCAAACTTCTGACACAGCATCTGCTCGCAAAAGCCGCGGATGATCTGGGTGACGGCGTTGTGACGCTTGATTCCGCCAAACTCGACGGCGTCACGGACTTCAATGTCGTCACAGCAAACCATGTGGGGCTTCTCTTCGGCGACCCGATGGACTCTTCAAGCTCTGCACTGGCGATCATTCTTGATCGGCTCAGCAAATCATTGCCCAATTGACGAGGGGTCGGTCTGTCCGCCATGCTATTTCGATGCAGCCCCTATACATCACATCGATCGATGACCCTCGGATCGATGTCTTTCGCGATGTTCGTGATGCAGACCTGCGCGGGCGAGACGATCTATTCATGGCGGAATCCGAGCTCGTTCTCCGTCGCCTTCTGAATGTTCCGAGCCGCATCCACTCGATATTCCTCTCACCGCGCCGGTTCGAGATGCTCCGTGGCGAGCTTGCGCACGTGCCGCCGTCGATTCCCATCTACGTTGCAGACATCAGGCTGATGTCGGAGATCACGGGATTTCACATTCATCGCGGCGTACTGGCTGCGGGTCGAAGGCTCAGCCCCGCGCAACTGATGCCAGCTGCAGTTCTACCGGGTGCGATCGAACAAGCACCTGATCCGCAGGTGATTCTTGTCGCAGAAGGCATCACCAACGTGGACAACATG
>DASZQE010000501.1:0-9753 GCA_035550175.1 Phycisphaerales bacterium
CCATGCCATCGCCTTGATACGATCCGCCCGCTGCAGCGCACGCGCCTGCAGTCATTTGAGAGCAGTCGCCTGCGTTGCAACATGCCCCTGTCGGCAGAGCCACCGGCGTGAACGAGACTGACGTGTTGATCGCCGGCCATAGCGCGTCTTCTTCGGCCTGAATGCCGTACGTCGCTGTGCCGCATTCACCACAAATACCCTGTCCGAAATTGATGACAAGGGTGACATCGTTGCCCGCCTCACTCATCAGGAGATTCTGCGATGAGGGCACAATCATGTAATTCGTGACCTGAAATCCGTACACGTTGGGCGTTGTCGTCGAGTATGTGCCGTTGAATAACGTCGAACGCTCAAAGATGTGTGGAATCAACACGTACGGATGAGCCTGGCTCGCGTTCAAACCGACAATCGCAGGGGCGGAAAATATCAGCACGCTGACCGGGTCAATCTCCGTTGCGTTGCCGTTCGCATCCAATTGCAAACCGATCAGCCGACCGCTGATGGAGGAACCCGAATAGCTAAAAGTGAAATTGAAATCGACCTGACTGGCCGAGGCGTCTCGCTCAGCAACCAGCAAAACAATTGACGCAGCAAACAACAGGAATCTGGCAGCATGCATGTGGTGATCTCCGCTTGCCGGAACCCGCACAAGCCCTCTCGAACAAAAGTCTACCTCGCTTCAGCCGGTCGGCTAGTGATTCCTGAAATTCAAACTGCAGACCATGTCGTGAGAGGAATCTCAAACGCGGCTTGTTGCGAACATACAGGACCAAAAACCCCTGTCCTGACGAAATTCATATGATCTAGTCATGGGGACTGAAATATCACGTAAACCACGAGCACATATTCTTTTGCGAGCAGTCGAAGAAGGCGATCTCCTGACGCTTTACGAACACCAAAGGGATCCGGATTCAATTCGCATGGCTGTCGTGAACCCGCGATCCTTTGATGAATTCGTCATGAACTACAGAAAAGCGATGCAGGATCCCAGGGTGACTGCGCGATCAATCGTGGTGAACGGCGAAGTGGTCGGCCACGTGGATTGCTTTCAGATGGAAGGCGTTGACGCAGTGGGATACTGGATCGCGAAAGATCATTGGGGCAGAGGCATTGCGACGAAA
Source organism: Phycisphaerales bacterium (assembly GCA_035550175.1). Classification (GTDB taxonomy): domain Bacteria; phylum Planctomycetota; class Phycisphaerae; order Phycisphaerales; family SM1A02; genus DASZQE01. The sequence continues at coordinate 1,122 of DASZQE010000501.1, forward strand.
GCGGTGGCTTTGCTTCTGCAGGAAGTGACAAGACGACCGGTCCATGCACGAGTTGCGAAAGCTAACAAAGCCTCATTGCGCGTCTTGGAGAAAAATGGTTTTATGATCACCAAAGTGGAGCATGCTGAAGGCAGTGAGCGATACCCGGCCTGTGAATTGGCGCATTTGATCCTTGAATGATGGTCATTTGGAGGCTCCCAAACGATGATTCAGCTCAAGCGCGCATATGAGAAACCGTCTCGGAGTGATGGAACACGGATACTCGTAGAACGATTGTGGCCGCGCGGATTGAAGAAGGAAGATGCACACCTGGACATGTGGGTGAAAGAATTGTCCCCGAGTCCCGCTCTGCGGAAGTGGTACGCGCACGACCCTGCGAAGTGGAGCGAATTCAAGAAGCGTTACATCAAGGAATTGCGAGCCAATGGTGAGAGCGTCGCTGGCCTGCGTGCATTCACAAAGAGAAAGCCGGTAACATTTGTCTATGCAGCGAAGGATGAAGTGCGAAACAGCGCAAGTGTGCTGAAGGGATTTATCGAAAACAGATGGAGTTGAACCCGATTGCTCAGAATCGCATCATTTTTCATCCGTGCCTTGACGTGAAGAAGATCACACAACACCCCGACGGGTTCGGGGGACCAGTTTTATTCGTGGAGGAATCCGGCCGAAGGCGATCTTGTCATCCATGTGGTGAAGGCAGCCATGCATTGATCCGACATACAGCGACGTCAATCCCCATGTTTGATTGATTCGATCCATCGCGCGAGAAAGCCGGATGGATTTGTCCGCTTGGCGAAAGAGATTGCCAGCCACTTGCGAGGCGTGGACCAGGCCCGACACCGTGACACCGACGTGAATCGGAGTCGCAGTGCGTGCAGGCAGGCGCCTGCTCCACAGCGTGTAAAAAGCCTCCAGAAGAGACGGCGTGTCGTTGACCAGGGGAAGATCGACGCCTGTGGAAAACTCCGATCCGCCCCCCTGCTCGATATACACCGAAAGCGAGGCCGCAAGATAATTATCCGCCCGCAGTCTGCTGCCGAGCCGGCAAATCAGCCGCATCAGCATCGCTCGAGCGCCGGCAGAGTTGCGAAACCTCGGCTCGAGCACGTTGGCGTGTGTCATCGAACCGCGCCGAGTCGGAATCTCCGGCTCATCCTGCCCGTGAAACCCCGCCCACCAATGGGCGCCGGAAACCGATCCCCACACCAGAATGGACTGCCGGCGATCCAGTTGCCAGAGTTCCGCAATGGTGCGTATGTTGTTCTGCGCCAGTCGCTGAGCCATCCCACGACCAATGCCGCATAAATCCTGCAGCGACATTTCTTCGAGTCGATGCGGCAGATCGGAAACCTGCAGAACCGTGAGCCCATCAGGCTTGCGCAGGTCGCTTGCGATCTTGGCGAGCAGACGTGTGGGCGCAATCCCGATGGAACAAGTGATGGCTGAACTGAAGTCCGTACGAATGCGCGACTTGATGCGAAGCGCGAGTTCCTTGGCGGCCTTGGGCGTGCGCTCTTCAGGCGCAAGTTGAATCGCCCATTCATCAATGGAATACACCTTGTGTACCGGCGCACAAGTATCAATCGATTGCGCAATGGCCTCATGCACGCGCACGTATTCATCAGGCCGGGCCTGCACGACCTGCAAGGCGGGGCACAGCGCACGGGCATCGCCGACCCGCGTGCCCATTTTGATCCCCAGCCGTTTCGCTTCATATGACGCTGCGATTACGGACGTGTTGTCCGACTCCACTGGCACCACCGCGACGGGACGACCGCGCAGCTCGGGGCGAAGGTGCTGCTCAACGGACGCGAAGAACGAATTCATGTCCACGAACAGCCACATCAGAGGCGGGTTTGGCTCTGAAACCATACCCTTACAAAATACAAACTATTGCCGCCTTGTCAAATGGATTCCCGCCGCAATTTTCACTGCATTCATCACATATCCACAATAGTCTTGAACCCGCCAAAAGCCATGCGCTTCACGTCAAACGGCATGGTCTTCATCGACATGGTTTCCGTGATCCGCGGATCCTTCATCACTTTGGCGTTCACCTTGTCGCGATGAGCCTTGTTCTTGTAAACGATGAAAGAGAACACCACGGTCTCACTCGGCTTGATCTTTGCGAGTTTCGGAAACGCTACCCCGAACTTTGTCTTGAGATCATCGCCGACACATTCCATGTATTGCAGCGCGCCATGCTCTCGCCACACCTTGCCGCCAACGGCAGCCATCTTCATGTATGCCTTCAGATTCTTCTTTGACACGGGAATCACAAATCCATCGACATAGGACATGGTGTACTCCTTCTGGAACCCCTTCATGGTAATTGAAAAAAACGAACGCGGGATCAGCGAGCTTCCGCTTCCTCTCGAATCACGCGAATCTGCGCGTAGGTGTAACTCTTCCCAGTGTCCATCCCAGGGCATGGCGTGCGCTTCTTGAAATCCCGCCATGCCTCCGCGGATTCCAGCATCTCCGGCCAGAAAGGCCACGTTCGGCACTGCGTCGGTCGAGATTTGTACACCTTGCATAACGCTTTCCCCGGACGAGTTTCACGATCCAGAAAGATGCAGTCCAAACCGTGATCAGTCTGCTTTTCCTTCAATGACCACGATACCCCGACCCGCCGTGCATACGCCTTCAGAAACTCCTGCTCGGGAACGTTCAGCTCACGAGCCATGCTTCGCGCTTCTTCCTGCGTGAACCACACGGCGCCCGGCGGACCGGAACAGCAATTGCCGCACATCGTGCATTCAAAACGAAGCCCCGAAGCGAACCATTCCTGTGCGCCTTCCGCTGAACCGATCTCCGAATGTGACTGACCATCACCCACGATGCTGCTCACCGGAAGAAGGCAGATCGCCTCGCCTCGTTTCCATCCACGGATCTATGTCGATATGCAGCACCTGCGATTCCGTCAGTCGCAGCGGAAGATCGGACAGAAACTCCGGCCGCTCATCATGCGCCACGCGATCAACCGTGAAAATCTCCGCAAATTGATACTGCGGATAGTCAGCCAGAGCCTTCTCAAGAAGCTGCTCAAGCTCCGCAAGGCAATCCGCCGACGCCCAGATCGATGCGTACGCGCCCCCATGCACTCCTGCGCTCTGCGACAGCGAACGAGTCTCTTCCGAGGGTTCGAGAATCACCATCGCGTGCCACAGCGTTACGCCCAGTTCGCGCCCCGCTTCATCGACATTCGATTCCGGATCAATGTTCAGTTCCAGCCCCCAATCCACTCGCAGATTCATCAGCACATCATCCACGTCCGGCAGGTCTTCCGCAGACAAATCCAGCACGCTGCGGATCAGCGTGGCGTCTTCCGCAAACGGATCCTGGTCTTCCTCGATCTCAGGCCAGGTCTCCAGCACTTCTTCCAGTCCGTGCTGGTGCAGCAAGTCCTCGAATCGATCTCGCTGCTCAAGCGGCACATGCAGAAAAATGCCTTTCCATTGGTCCACAAAGACCTCAATGAACGGCTCTTCGCTGTTCGCGCCTGCTGCTATGGATCCGTCCTCCAGCAGAAATTTCTCGTACTTCACCCATGTCCGCAGGAAATCCGCCTTGCTGATCGGCACCGTGCTCAGAAACGTGTCCGTGGACCTGTATGCATCCCGCGATCCGATCTCAACAATCGCAAACAGCTTGTCCGGCAGCAACTGAAACACGGCGAGAAGAATTTCGGAAACTCGCTCATGCGAAACCACCACGTGAAACGTGTAGGTCGGCGGAAGATCTTCCTGATCATCCTGATACTTCAGCGTGTATCCCTGTTGCGGCGTGACTTTGTCTGCCGGCACAATCCCCAGCGGCATGGCAAAGCCGTTGGTCACGACGCGCTGCAGGTCTGTCCGAAGGCGGAATTCCCTCATGGTGTGCGCCTGATCATAGCCGACTGACTCGTTGCAGATGCGAGACCGATTGCTGAGAAAATGGACAAAATCTGCGTGTTCATGCGCATGGTTCGCTGTTTCATGCTCCGCCCAGATACGCCTTGCGGACTTCATCGCTTGCCGCAAGCACCGAAGCCTGGTCTTCCGTAACGATGCTTCCCACTTCCAGCACATACGCATAATGGGCGCATTTGAGCGCCATGTGCGCGTTCTGTTCAACCAGCAGAATCGTCGTGCCCGCCTGATTGATCTCACGGATGATCTTGAAAATCGTCAAAACGATCTGCGGCGCAAGCCCCAGCGATGGCTCATCAAGCAGCAGCAGCTTCGGACGCGATAGCACCGCACGGGCGATCGCCAGCATCTGTTGTTCTCCGCCCGAAAGCGTGCCCGCGTTCTGCTTCAGACGTTCCCGCAATCGCGGGAACATGTTGAGCATGCGGTCACGATCCGCGCTGATCGCGGTCCTGTCATGTCGAATGTACGCACCAAGTTCGAGATTCTCCGCGACCGTCAGGTTGGCGAAAATCCCTCGCCCCTCCGGCGCATGGCTGATCCCTCGCTGCACGATCTTGTGCGCTGGCATGTTCGATATGCACTCGCCCTCAAAGTACACGTCGCCGCCCGCACATTTCGCCATGCCCGAAATCGCTCGCAGCGTGGTCGATTTTCCCGCGCCGTTGCACCCGATCAGCGTGACAATCTGCCCCTGCTCGACTTTCAGATTGATGCCGTGCAGCGCCTGGATTGCCCCATACCGAACGTGAAGATTGCGGATTTCAAGCATCGGCATCATTCAGGCTCCGTCGGAGGAATGTCCGCCTCTTCGCTTGCGGCGCCGAGATACGCTTCAATAACCTTCGGATTGCGCTGAATCTCCGCAGGCGGACCGACCGCAATCGTCACGCCGTAATCCAGCACCGTGATCTGCTCGCAGATGTCCATCACCACGCCCATGTCATGCTCGATCAGCAGAATCGTCACGCCGAATTTCGTGCGAATCGACCGAATCAGATCCGAAAGCTCGCCTTTCTCCTGTGTGTTCATGCCCGCAGCGGGCTCATCCAGCAGAAGAATCTTCGGTTCCGTGGCCAACGCGCGAGCGATCTCCACACGCCGCTGATCGCCGTACGGCAAATTCTTCGCCTGCTCTCTCACACGATCCTGCAGATCAAAAAGCGCCAGCAGTTCCATCGCCCGTTGCGTCATCGCGTGTTCCTGCGCCCGATAGTGCCCGCTGCGAAGCAGCGTGCCGACCAGCGAGTGCGTTCCGCGAACGTGACACGCCAGTCGCACGTTATCCAGCACCGTGAGTTCGCCGAACAATCGAATGTTCTGAAATGTGCGAGAGAGACCCGCAGCAGCAATCTGGTGCGGCTTCAGGCCGTTGAGCCGTTGACCATCAAGCACAATCGAGCCTGCTTGCGCCTGGTACACGCCCGTCAGCAGGTTGAAAACCGTCGTCTTGCCCGCGCCGTTCGGGCCGATCAACCCATACAGCGCACCCTTGGGCATCTTGATGGAAAAGTTCTGCACCGCCTTCAGGCCGCCGAATGAAATCGCGATGCCCGAAACATCCATCAGGTATGTCGAGGTTGCGTGCTGATCCGCAATCATGGTTTTTCCCCCAGTTGCGGAGCCGGCCTCTGTTTCGGTCGTCCAAATCGCACGAGATTCCAGATCTCATTCACCCCGAACAATCCGTCAGGCCGCAGAATCATCATCAGAATCAGAAGCAACGCATACAGCACCAAACGGTAATCGGCCGGATTGATGCTGTTGGCAAGACACACATCCCTTCCGATTTCCAGCAACGTTGTCGCCACCGCCACCACAATGAGCGATGGGGTATTCCAATTCCTGCGGAATGCCTGAATGCCCGTCATCACAGCCAGCAGACCAAGCCCCCACGGCCACACATGCGGTGGACTTCGCAGAATTTCAGGCAAAATTGTCAGAATCACCGCCGCGATCGCTGCGCCGGAAATCGAACCCATCCCGCCCAGCACCACCATGATGATGATGTCGAACGACTTCTGAAACCCAAGTTCCGCTGCATTGATTGTGCCGTTGTACATCGCAAACAGCGCACCCGCGACGCCTGCAAAAAAGCTCGAGAGCACGAACGCCCGCACCTTGTACTTCGTGATGTCCACGCCCATCGCCTGCGATGCAACTTCATCTTCGCGAATGGACAAGAACGCCCGTCCCGATGAACTCACCTTCAGTCGATAAATAATGATCAGCGTCAACACCACAGCCAAATACACCCAGAACAGCGTGGTGTACGTCGGCATCAAGTTGAATCCCTTCGGGCCGCCGAGCTTCAGCGGAAGCTGATACCACGGCGTATCCGCAACCTCGCTCGCCTTCCACGGCTGAATTTGATCCTTTGAGCCTTGCAGAATGACTCGCACGATTTCCCCGAACCCCAGCGTGACAATCGCCAGATAATCCCCGCGCAACCGAAGGCTCGGCAAGCCGACCAGATATCCCGCAATCGCTGCAAGTGTCCCTGCCAGCAGACACCCGAAAACAAACAGCACATCACCCCACCCGAACCACGCGCCCTCCGCACTCCCCGCGCCGGTGTACGAAAGCGCCCCGCCGTGAAAATCCGCGTCGCCCCAGATTTTCATCGTGCTGTAGTACACGATGACCGCAGCGGTGTACCCGCCGACCGCCATGAATCCTGCGTGCCCCATCGAAAACTGGCCTGTGAATCCGTTCACCACCGTCAGCGACACTGCAAGGATGATCGCAATGCCGCAATTGATCAGAATGTTCCCCTTGTATGGGTCAACGCTCCGACCGACGACAAGGACCATGAACAAGCCGATGGCAATTGCCACGGCGAGCGGCCACAGTGCGTGCAGCATCGTTGACGCAGGGGTCGGCTTGAGTTTCGCGGCTTGTTCCTGCAGTTTGTTCATGATGAATCGTACGAAAAAATCAGACTTTCTCCGCCACTGCCTTTCCGAAGATGCCTTCAGGCCGAAGCAGAAGCACCAGAATCAGAATGATGAAAACGTAGGCGTCACGATACTGGCTCGACAGATACTGCACGCCGAAAAATTCAATCAGGCCGATGAGCAATCCGCCGATCACCGCGCCGCGCACGTTGCCGATGCCACCCACCACCGCCGCGACAAACGCCTTCAACCCCAGCATGATCCACATCGCGTCCGCAGTCTGCTTCGCCTGCCCGCTGTACTTGAGTGCATACAGAAACCCGGCCGCCGCAGCAAGCATGGATCCGATCACGAACGTGATGCTGATCACGCGATTCACGTTGATGCCCATCAGCGCAGCCGTGCGGTGATTGAAGCTCACCGCACGCATCGCCGATCCGAGTTTCGTCCTGAAAATCAGAAATTGAAGCCCGAGCATCAGCAGCAGTGCAGTCCCCACCACCGTCACTTCGATCAGGTGAATGTCCACACCCGACAGGGTGAACAGCGTCGTGTTGGCAACCAGCGTCGGCGTGGGCGAAGGATACGGACCGAAGGGAATCCCGATGGAACCGATCGGCTTGAGCTGCCCCACGTTCTCAAGAAAAAGCGAAACCCCGATCGCCGTGATCAGCACGTTCAATCGCGGCGCATCGCGCAATGGTTTGTACGCAAGCCGCTCGATGATGAATCCCACCAGCCCGCATGTCGCCATCGACAACACCAGCACTCCAAGCCCCACGTACCACGCGGGCACGCCTGCCGATGATGCCCCCGCAACGCCGAACCATCCCGCGATGACGATCGTCATGTGTACGCCCAGCGCAAAGATGTCGCTGTGCGCGAAATTGATGAACTTCAAGATGCCGTACACCATCGTGTAGCCCAGCGCAATCAGCGCGTACAGGCTGCCGACCGTGAACCCGTCCACCAGCGTCTGCAGCAGCGTAGTGACAGCCGAGCCGCTGGCGGGCGCAGTCTGCTGGGCAAGAACAAGCAGGTGTGAAAGCAACGGCTGACTCACTCTTGTGGTTCAATCGTGGCCACGTACTTCGGCACACCATCATGAATTTCCAGCATCACAGCCGCTTTCTTGGCATTGCGATTCTGATCGATCGTGATGCTCCCCGTCACTCCCGGGAAATCCTTCGTGGCCGCGATCGCCGCCGCCAGGTCTTTCCCACCCAGATCCTTTGCGCGATCCATCGCGTCAAACAGCAATCTCGCCGCGTCATATCCAAGCGCAGCCAGACCATCGGGAATCTTGCCGAATCGCGACTGATATTTCTTCACGAATTCCTGCACCTCAGGCCGCTGATCTTCATGCGAGTAGTGATTGCTGAAGTAGCAACCGTTGAGCGCATCACCCGCGTTCTTGAGTTCTTCACTGTCCCACCCGTCCCCGCCGATCAGCGGAATCGTGATGCCCAGGTTCCGCGCCTGCCGGGCGATGTTCACAACCTCCGTGTAATACCCCGGCACATAGATGAAATCCGGCTTCGATTCACGAATCGCCGTCAGCTGCGCGGAAAAATCGTTGTCCCCGTCGCTGTACGCTTGCTCGCTCACCACACTTCCGCCCATTGATGCGAACGCGTTCTTGAAGTCCTGATTCAATCCCGATGAATACGCCTGCGCTCGGTTGTACAACGTCGCCGCCTTTTTCAGGTGCAGATTGTCGGTCGCGAATTTCGCGCCCACATATCCCTGGAACGAATCAATGAAGCACACGCGGAAAATCATGTCCCCCACCGCCGTCACGTCCGCATTTGTGCTCGATGG
>DASZQE010000502.1:0-3591 GCA_035550175.1 Phycisphaerales bacterium
AACAATTCGGTTCGGGAACCACGTACAACAAGACGCCTGTGTCCGTATAGTTCCCCACTCCAATTCAATTCTGACTTCAGGAAATTCGCCACATGACTTCTGTCTTCGAGCAAATCATCGAACGCGGCCACGAGCGCATCTGCTTCCATCACGATCGCAAGACCGGCCTGCGAGCCATCATCGCGATTCATTCCACGCGCCTTGGCAACGCGCTGGGCGGCACACGCCGCTGGTATTACCCGACTGAAGCCGATGCGCTTTTTGATGTGCTCCGTCTGTCCGAAGGCATGACGTTCAAGGCTGCAGCCGCCGGCCTGCCGATGGGCGGCGCAAAATCCGTCGTGCTTCTGCCGGAATCCGGCTTTCGCTCCACTGAAGCCGAAGCTCGCGCAATGGGCCGCTTCGTGGACACCTTCAGCGGGGCGTACATCGCTGCGGAAGACGTCGGCGTGGACACGCAGTATGTGGATTGGATGGCGATGGAAACCAAGCACGTCATGGGCGGCCTGAAAGTTTCACACGGCGGCGACCCCTCGCCGTTCACGGCACAGGGCGTCGTCAACGCCATGAAAGCCGCGCTGATTCATCGTGGCCGGACTGCGGATTTCAAGGGTGTCACCGTCGCAATTCAGGGCGCGGGAAATGTCGGCCGCAACGTCGCTCGGATTCTGACTGCGGGCGGAGCCACGGTCATCATGGCGGACATCAACCAGGCCAACCTTGACTTGGCGGTCAAGCAGTCCAACGTGCAAGTCGTCCCCACGGACAAGATTCTGTCCACGCAGTGCGACATTCTTTCCCCCTGCGCGCTCGGCGGCGTGATCACCAGCGTGAACGCGCGAAATCTTCACTGCAAGTTCCTCATCCCCGGCGCCAACAACGTGCTCATGGATCCCGATGAAGACGCAGCAACGCTTCGGGGCATGGGCATCACCTATGTGCCGGATTTTGTCGCCAACGCCGGCGGTCTAATTCACCTTGCTGGTTTGTACCTTGGCATGACCGAGCCTCAGCTCGCTCGCAAGCTCGCGGAAATTGAAACCACCTCGCTGGAAATCCTGCGTGATGCGGACGCCAACTCCTCGACGACGTATGCAGCAGCCGTGCGTCTTGTTCACAAGCGCCTTGAAGAAGGGCCGCAGAAGCTCAAGAGTGCCGACACTGTGCATTCGCGGTAATGTGGATGGCGGGCCGCGTATTCGCACGATTGGGTCGTCGGATTTCAACTGTGCGATCACGTCCGGATCACGCGAATCGCGGTCTCACGAGGGGTGATTGTTTGCATGGATTGCCGCTCCAAACCCGGCGATCTCACCGCTACAATGGCTCCAGGATGCGAAACGCGCAACACCGCGCGGAACCGCTCGCTAACTTCAAGTTTCCTCGTTCCTTACGGTTGAACTATGCCTATCAAAACCGCATTCAAAACCGAGATTCAGCACGTCTCGATCCTCGATGAAGCCGGCAATTTCGATGCCAAGCTCGGCGAAGGCCTCATTCCGGATGACGACCTGCTCAAGTTGTACCGTCACATGGTGCTCTGCCGGAACCTGGATGAAGTTGCATTCAAGCTGCAGCGGTCAGGCCGCATGGGTACGTATCCGCAGAACATGGGACAGGAAGCGACCTCGCTCGGAGCTGCATACGTGCTGCGTAAGACCGACTGGCTCGTGACCTGCTACCGCGAGAACGCCGGCCTTTTCTGGCGCGGCCTGCCGATGGAATACATCCTCTGGCATTGGATGGGCGATGAGCGCGGCAACCAGATTCCGCAAGGTCTTCACGTCACGCCGATCTCCATTCCCATCGGCACGCAGATGCTGCACGCCACCGGCCTTGCATGGTCCAACAAGTATCGCGGCGAGGATGACATCGCCTGCACATTCTTCGGCGATGGCGCAACATCTGAAGGCGATTTCCACGAGGCCGCCAACTTCGCGGCCAACCTCGATATCCCCGTCATCTTCTTCTGCCAGAACAACGGCTGGGCCATCAGCGTGCCCACGAAAATCCAATGCTCAGCCCCGACCATCGCGCAGCGCGGCCTCGCCTACGGCATGGATTGCATTCAGTGCGACGGCAACGATATTTTTGCTGTCGTGAAGGTGATGAAAGACGCTGCCGAGCGTGCCCGCAAGAACAAGCGCCCCACGTTCATTGAAGCGTTGACCTATCGCCTCGGCGATCACACCACAGCGGATGATGCCCGTCGCTATCGCGATGCGAATGAGCTGGAATCGTGGAAGAATCGCGATCCAATCACACGTCTCGGTCAGTTCCTTCGCAGGAAGAAACTCTGGGATGACAAGAAAGAAGCTGCTGCCCAGGAACAGGCGAAGACCGAAGTCTCTGCGGTTGTGGAGCGGGCGGAAGGCATCGCAGCGCCCGCAAAGACAGAGTTCTTTGACTCGATGTATGCGAAATTGCCTGAAAATCTGGTCGTTCAACGTGACACGATGCGGACGCATTCGCTTGGGCAGGATCCCTCGCAGCTTGGCGAAGGCGTGCAGTCATCGCAGCATCACGATGTCGAAGCGTGAATTCCATTTTATTGATTCGTGTTGATATGTATTGAAACCTTGCTGGTGAATCAATGGCCAATCTGACTCTCGTACAAGCCATCAATCTCGCTCTCATTCAGGAAATGGAAGCTGACTCGCGCGTCATGCTGCTCGGTGAAGACGTCGGCAAGAACGGCGGCGTGTTCCGCGTCACCGAAGGTCTCTGGCAGCGATTCGGCGCGGATCGCGTCGTCGATACCCCACTGGCTGAATCCGGCATCATCGGCACCGCCATCGGGCTGGCGATGGGTGGACTTCGCCCCATTCCTGAAATCCAGTTTGAAGGCTTCCTCGGCCCTGCCTACGACCAGATCTGCACGCACGCAGCACGCATGCGCACCCGCACGCGCGGAGCGCTCACCGTGCCGCTCACCATTCGTGTGCCCGTCGGCGGAGGCATTCACGCGCCGGAACTGCACTCGGATTCACCCGAAGCGATCTATGCCCATACGCCCGGCCTGAAAGTCGTCATGCCGTCTTCGCCCTATGACGCCAAGGGCCTGCTGATTTCCGCTATTCGTGATCCCGACCCGGTGATCTTCTTCGAGCCCAAGCGCATCTACCGCGCGTTCCGTGAGGAAGTGCCCGAGGATGAGTACACCATTCCGATCGGTGAGGCTCGCGTGGTGACCGAAGGCGACGAAATGACCATCATTTCCTGGGGCGCTCCGGTTGTGCAGTGCATGCAGGCGATCGAGAAATCCGGCCGGTCCATTGAACTCATCGATCTCCGCACGATCGCGCCGATGGATACGCAGACCGTCGTCAACTCCGTCCGCAAAACCGGTCGCGCGATCATCGTGCATGAAGCGCCCTTCACCTGCGGGCTCGGCGCGGAAGTCGCGGCGCGGATCATGGAGCACTGCTTCCTGTATCTTGAAGCGCCGATACAGCGTGTCACCGGCTTTGACACCATCATGCCGTACTACAAATTGGAGTTGGACTATCTTCCCGATGAGCCGCGCATCTCCCAGGCCATCACGGACCTTGCAGCGTATTGATCCTGTGGATCTCTTCCGCATTCGTTTTG
>DASZQE010000503.1:0-5285 GCA_035550175.1 Phycisphaerales bacterium
TCTCGTTCCGCTGTCACGATGTCTCCCAACTCCTCCAGTGAAACGGTCTTGTCTGCGATGATGATTTCACCCTTGGCGTTGATGTTGATCACGACACCGGATTCATCCGGCTTGGGTTCCGCCTCGCCTTTCTCCTGCGGCAGGTTGAGTTGAGCGCGAGATTCACGCTGGAACTGCGCTGCCATCATGAAGAACATGATCAGAAGGAAATTGATGTCCAGCAGTGAGGTGACCACCACTTCGATCGTTCCCGTCGCGCGTTTTTTGCGGTTGAAGCGCATGGCGTTACGTCTTGTTCTCCGCAGGCGGGGCGCTCGGTGCGGATGGTGCCACGGGTCGCGGACTCGGAACCGGCGCAGCGGCTCTCGGCACGAATGCTCGCTGCGCAGGAGGTTGCGGAGCCGAAGGCGCACCGCCTGTTGATTCAAGGTGAATCACGACGCGCTCGATTTCCTGGGCGACCTCTGAAGCCAGTGCATCAATTCGATTCCTGAAGAATGAAAACAACACCACCGCGGGGATGGCCACGCACAATCCAAGCAATGTGGTCACCAGCGCAAGCGAAAGATCCTGCGACAAGGCCTTGTGATCCGGCGTGGCGCCTTCGCCAAGTGTCTGGAATGCGTTGACCATGCCCAGCACCGTGCCGAGCAGACCGAGCAGCGGACCGATCGACCCGATCACGCCGAGCACATCCGTCGAGCGATACAGGCGTGCGGTCTGCTCTTCGCCGGCCTCTTCAATGGCGTTCTTGATCTCAAACGGTCCGAACGCGGATCGCTGAAACCGTGTGAGACCCGCACCGAGAATGCGCGTGAAATATGACACGTTCTCGGGATTCATGCAGTATTCAAGCGCCGCGTTCACTTCGCCTCGTGCCAGCAGGTTGTCGATCACGTCGCGCTGCTGAGGCGGCATCAGCGCGTTCCTGCGAATCTGCATGATGTGAATGACGATCATCGTGATCATCACCATGCTCAGCGCGATGATGACGTATCCCACCAGCCCGCCGGCCTTGATGATCTGCAGCCACGAGGCCCCGCGATGTGGTGCCTCGTCCGTGGATTGTGCCAGTAGAAACATGACGGAATGAAGTGCGGTCATAGAGATTCCTGAGTTGTGGGTGCGGTGGCGGGTGCCGTTTCCGGCATCGTTTGTGCTGGTGTCACGCCCACCGGGGCCAGTGGGACCAGCGTGGGCGCAAGATGTGGAAAATATTGGTGCAGGTCCGTCCGAATCGAAGCGGCGGCAGTGGAATCGCCCGTTGCATCGAGCGCTCTTGAGAGTTCGTTGAGCGAGAGTGCCGCCAGAAATGGTTGCGTCGTTCGGCATGTCGCCGGTAGATACGCAAGATTCAGCATCCCTTGCTGTTGAGATTGAAGATCAGCCTCCGCGAGCAGCGACCTTCCAAGCTGAAATCGCGACCACGCCTGTGCAAATGGCGGCAGCGAATCCATCACGCGGAGCGTCTCGGCTCGTGCGGATTGTCGGTCCGTTGCGGTCGCCGATGTCAACGCGAGCAATCGTGTCAGCAGTTGCCGCCCCGCATCCTTGATCGCCGCGCTATCCGGTGGTGACGCCGCAATCGCGGTGTTTCCCGGCATGCTCTGCTCCACAGCCGCAAGATACGCCTTCGCAAGTGATGCAATGTAGGTGTCGCCTTGGGCGTCGTAGTTCTCCAGTGTCGTGCGCAATCTCGCCAGCGCCGGAGACGCGAGAAACACGGGCGGGAGATTCACCGGAAGCCAGAATGTCGAATCCACGAACTCCGGAAGCGCATCATACGCCTTCGTGTTGATGCCCTTGCGCAAAAGTCGGATCGCTTCCAGCGAGGGAATCACCGCAAGCTGCTGCTGCCCCATCGCGATCTGGCACCGCGCCAGGCCCGCCGCCGCAATCAATGCGGTTTCGTGATTCCTGCCGAGCTCATCAGGAAACACCGACTCGAACAAGGGAAGCGCAAGCTCGACATCCCCGCGCTGCAGACGCGATCTCGCTCGCCACAGTGTCTCAGCGGTGTTCTGATACAGGTCCGCTGCTTGCGCGAACGATTGCGAACTCACCGCACGCACTCGATCCCACGTATACAGCGTTGAATCCGTTTCGCCTGTGACAGTGAACGTTACTCCCGCATCACTGATGCTGCTGACCGTGCCCGCAATCGGAGTCGCTGATCCGTGCAGGCTCAGCGTGTCGCCGGCGAGTGCGGCATTCCCGCTTGCGCCCATCATGACGCTGACAAAAACGAAAATGTGCCTGCAAGTGCAAATCATGGAGCGGTGTGAACGTAGCGATACACGCCGCCGGAGTCCGAAGCCATCCGCTTCAGCACGTCAGCAGTGTCCGGCGTGTCGAACCCAATGGTGTTGATGATGACTTTGCGACCGCGCGAATTCAGTTGCGAAAGGTCTTCCGGCGTGAAGTGCTGCAGTTCTCCGTCGGTGAGAAAGAAAATGACATCCGGTCGAGTGTCCAGCGAAAGCACCTGAATGAACGCATCCTTCGGTTCCGTGCCTCCGCCCGGCTCGACCGTGTTCAGCCAGCGGATGAAATTTCTCACCACTGGCTTGCGGGCCTGCATCCATCCCTCCTGGTTCGGTGGGGTGACGGTGTTCGATGAAAACAGCACGACGTAGAAATATGAAAAATCTGGAAGCGTTTCAACGCTGTGTGCAAGTTCGTTCAGTGCGGACTGCAGCTTGCGGTTCTCGTTCATCGACGCGGACCGGTCAAGAATGTAGGCGATGCGCGTTCCCTTGGAAGTGATCCCGAAGAACGATGTCCCCGCACCGCCCGACCCGCCGAGCCCGTTTCCCTCTCCGCCCATTCCCTCAGACCCGCCGCCCGATGCTCCGCCTTCTCCAGAAAGCGACAATCCTCCGCCCGACGATGACAAATCCACCTTCGCGGCCGGCACCGCCGCCTGAAGCAGATCCCTTGATGTCGGCGGGGAGGTTTCCGCCACCGCGCTCACGGACTCCGGTTGCAGATCATCCAGCGATCCCGGTGTGTCATTGCTGAGTTCGCTCTCCGTGCGAAGGGCGATTTCATAACTGCCCGTGCCGTCGCCGCTCCCGCCGGGAATCATTCGATACAGATGATTCAGAATGAAGAGCAGCGTCAGGTGAATCACGATCGAAATGCTCACACCCAGAAGAAGCCGGTTGCGCCTTCGTGTGGATGCGGCTCTCTTGAGCTCAGCTTCAACCGCCACAAGGCGGGCCTCAAGTTCAGCTGTGCTGGCTGGGGAATTGGGCATGTGGAGCAGCGTCGGAGTACGGGTCAATGGCTTGATCACACAAATGGATACGGTGAAAGTCGCGTGAGGTTGCCGTTGATGCGGGCGATACGACCATCATAGGAGAAATGAATGCCCGGCGGCGAAGCCTCAGAATTGGCTTCGCAGCTCCTCTTGCCGCGCTGCGCGCTTGACCCGCAGCGGCCCCTGCGGTGAAATTGCCGGTCTATGAACCTGAACAGGTCAGCGGGCGAATCGAATGGTCTGACGTCCGGCCAAAAGTACAAGCGTGTGATCCTGAAGATCAGCGGTGAGAGTTTCGCCAAGTCCGGGCAGCATGGCATTGACGCCGAGGAACTCAATCTGATCGCCAACGAGATTCTTGACGCCACGCGAAGCGGTACGCAGATCGCCGTCGTCGTCGGCGGAGGCAACATCATTCGCGGCGCTGCCTTGGCGAAGGAAGGCAGTATCAATCAGTCCACCGCCGATTACATGGGCATGCTCGGAACGGTCATCAACGGCATGGCCCTCAAGGAATCGCTCGAAAACCTCGGCCAGCAGACTCGACTCATGACCGCCATGGAAATCCCCGCCGTCGGCGAGCGTTTCATTCGCGCCCGTGCTCTGCGCCACTTTGAAAAGGGCCGTGTGCTTGTCCTCGCAGCCGGAACCGGCAACCCGTTCTTTACCACCGACACCTGCGCCGCTCTTCGTGGAACCGAACTTGATGCGGATATTCTGCTTAAGGCCACCAAAGTCGATGGCGTCTACACCGCTGATCCCAAGAAGGATAAAACCGCCACTCGCTACGATCGCCTGACGTTCTCCGAGGCGGTTGAGCGAAAACTTGCCGTCATGGATCTCACCGCATTGACGATGTGCATGGAACGCAGGCTTCCAGTCATGGTTTTCGATTTCAAGCGCAGCGGAAATATCCGCAGAGTGGTTGAAGGTGAAAACCTGGGAACGCTTCTGACACTGTAATTCATCTCAATGGGACAATGGCTGCTCAACGCTTTTTGCGAGGCGGGGTACGACGAGGAATATCACGATGATGACGATGGATCAATATCTCAAGGAATGCCGGGCCAAGATGACCAAGACCGTGGAGTACTACGAAAAGGAACTCCGCGGCATTCGTACGGGTCGCGCCACCACCGCCCTCATCGATTACGTCAAGGTTGACTACTACGGCAATCCCACCGACTTGCGCGAAATCGCCGCAGTCAGCGTGCCAGAGCCCACCCAACTCCTCGTCAAGCCTTTCGATCCTTCCGTCAAGAACGACATCATCAAAGCCATTGAAAAAGCCGACCTCGGCCTGAATCCCATGGCCGAAGGCCAGATGATTCGCATCAACGTGCCTGCTCCGTCCGCCGAGCGCCGCAAAATGCTCGTCGGTCAGGTTAAGAAGATGGCCGAAGACAACAAGGTGGCGATTCGCAACGAGCGTCGCGATGCCCTCAAGCACATCGATATGCTCCTCAAGGACAAATCCTCCCCTGTGTCTGAAGATCAGGCCAAAGCCGGCAAGACCCAGGTCGAGGACATGACCAAGAAACACATTGACCAGCTTGATTCACTGGCTGCCAAGAAGACCACGGAAGTTCAGCAGATCTGATTTTCTGTCTCGCTCAATGCGAAGTGGATATGCTGGCCACGGGCGAGGTGGGCATCGGTGGTGTTGTGAGTACATGCGTCTCTGGCATGGAAAGCTTCGGTTGGCTGTTTCCCCGATACAGTCCAAGCTCCCACGATTCCTTCGTCGGCATCCACGACGTATCTCGGTAAATGCCCTTCTTCCAATGATCCAGAAGCGTGTGTACGTATCCGCGGAACGGCTGAAGATCGTCCCAGGCGAAATATAAGTCCCGGGTTCGTGCCCACGATTTCAGCCAGTTGAACCACGTGATCGTGCCCATCCGCCGATTGAATCGAAATGCGTGCAGATCCTTTGCGAGAATTCCGACGGATCGACCGAGCCGGGGACGAATCTTCGGCATGGGTTGTCCGCACAGATCGTTGTAACAGACCAGCGGAAGAT
>DASZQE010000504.1:0-2230 GCA_035550175.1 Phycisphaerales bacterium
TCTTCGCAACAAAGCTTCTGGGTCGGCCGCCTCCGCTGGGGCCGAGGCAAATACTTCATGGGTTCGCGCTTCTACTACGTCCTCGCCGTCTCCATCTATCGAATGGCCGAACGTCCCTACGTCCTCTCCGGCATCGGCATCCTCTGGGGATACATCAAAGCCGTTTTCGCGCGTCACACGCGCTTCAACGATCCCGCCTACCTCAAGCATTTCCGTCGTTACGAACTCCGCTCACTCCTCCTCGGCAAGCGCCGCACCATGAACGCCTATCACGATGCTGTTCGCAAAAATTTCCCGCCTCATCCCATCGCCGAAACAAAATCAAATCCGAATTCCGCTCGTCCGAAATCTCAATCGCCCGCTTCGGTTGCTTCTTAGCCCCTCTCCCTCGGGAGAGGGTGCCCGAGGCTTTACGAGGGCGGGTGAGGGCATGCACGCCTGTTGATATTTTGCTCAGCCTGTTCATCAGAAACTTCACATCCCTGCATTTCCCGTCCTTGACTGACCTCTGATCTATTTTTCTTCCTCTTATCTCTCTTTACTTTCTCTCTTCAATTTTCTTCTCTGTGCTCTCTGTGTCTCTGTGGTGAATTCCTTTGTGGTGAGTTCTTTCCAATGCCGAAACGTGTGATGCTGGTTTCTTCAGGCGGTGGCCACTGGATTGAACTCCTCCGCCTTCTCCCCGCCTTCAAGGATTTCTCCACCACCTTCGTCACCGTCAACGCCGACTATCGCTCGCAGGTGCCCGATCACAAATTTCGCGTCGTCAACGATGCCACGCGCTGGAACAAGTTCGCCCTCCTCCTCATGGCGTGCCGCCTCTTCCTCATCATTCTCCGCGAGCGTCCCAATGTCATCATCACCACCGGCGCGGCCCCCGGATATATGGCCCTCCGCATCGGCAAACTGTTCCGCGCAAAAACCGTCTGGATCGATTCCATCGCCAACGTCGATGAACTCTCCCTCTCAGGCAAACTTGCTGGCAGGTTCGTCAACCTCTGGCTCACGCAATGGCCCCACCTCGCACAACCCAACGGCCCGCACTACGCTGGTGCGGTGCTCTGAGTGTCTTTGAATGTGCATTCATGTATTGACTCAATGCATTGGTCATTCCCGCGCAAGCGGGAATCCAGTTCCTCTTTCTATCCTCTGATTTCTCTTATGTTGTGCTCCTGTGTCCTGGGTCCTGGGTTCTGAGTTCTTCTCGTGCTCTTCCTCACTGTCGGCCACCAAACGCCTTTCGATCGCCTCGTCCAGTGGATGGATCGCTGGGCCGCGCAGCACAACCGCACCGATATCTTCGCGCAGATCGGCGCCGGCGACTATCTCCCGAAATCATTTCCTTACGAGCGATTCATCTCGCCTGATCTCTTCAATGCAAAGATCACAGAAGCCTCTGCGATCGTCGGCCACGCCGGCACCGGCACCATCATCGCCGCTGTTCAGCATCACAAACCGCTGCTCGTCGTCCCGCGCCTCGCTTCCCTCAACGAAACCCGCAACGATCATCAGCTGGCCACCGTCCGCCACTTCGTTTCCGCCGGCTACATGCTCGCTGCTGATTCAGAACCCGAACTTCACAAGCAACTCGCACTGCTTCCTTCCTTTCAGCCAACCGCATCCATCGATGGCGCAGCGTCGCCTGAACTCCTGCATCGCCTCCGCGATTTTATTGCCACTTCGTAGAGTCACACCGGATAGTGAATGCAAGTCGATGACCAGCAATCCAGATAAGCTGAATCAATCCGATGATTCGCTTCTTCTCCAATCGGGGCGATAGGATTTGAACCTACGGCCTCCTGCTCCCAAAGCAGGCGCTCTAGCCAAGCTGAGCTACGCCCCGTCGCGAACAGCCAGTATAGCTCCCATTGCCCCCCGGGTTGTCGATCTCGCTCCTTGTTCGTATTCTGCTTCCCGTTGCCCGTTCCGCGGTTTTCAGGATGAACCACCGTGCTCACACTTGCTGTTGACCTTCAATCCTACATTCCCATCGGCATCCTCATTGTCATGGCCATCATCTTCGGCGTGGTGAATCTTGTCGGCACGCATATCCTCGGTCCGCGCCGAGCGGGTGCCGTCAAGGAAATCGCCTACGAATCAGGCATGAATCCCATCGGCTCTGCCCGTAAGCGATTCAATGTTCGCTTCTATGTTCTCGCAATGACCTTTCTCGTCTTCGATGTCGAAATCATATTCCTGTTTCCGTGGGCCCTGACATTCACCAAGCTCG
>DASZQE010000505.1:0-15147 GCA_035550175.1 Phycisphaerales bacterium
GGCATCGCAGACGAAAATTTCGTAGTTCTCGTGGCCCAGTGCGCTGGTGGAGTAGACGAGGTGGCGGCCATCGTGCGTCCAGAAAGGACACCAGTTGACGTTGAGGTCGTCGGTGAGCTGATATTCGCGCTCGATGCCTACGATTTCGCCATTGTCGTTGAAGGCGAGATCAGCGACAAACAATTGCAGGTTGTTATCGCCGCGACGATCGGAACGGTAGCAGATGCGTTTGCCATCGGGTGAGAAGAAAGGGCCGCCGTCGTATCCCTTGGCTTTTACGATGCAGTGAGTGTTTTTCGTAACGGTGTCATAGACGTAGAGGTCGCCATCTTCCTTGTTGCCTTCAAGAGAGCAGTAGAGAAGGTGTCGGCCATCGGGCGAGAAGGAATCTTCGGCGCGATAGGCGTTGCCGTCGCCGACGAGCGTTTCAAGGGAACCCGGTGAGCCGTCTGCTTTGGTGAGATCGCAGCGGACGATGCGCATTTCCTTAGGGAACATCCAGCGGTAGGAGTTGGAAGCACGCTGGAAGCCTGGCGGGGTGGATTCGGTCGGCTTGGTGACGGTGGAACCGAAGGTGATGATGTTGGGTTGTGTGGGATGAAACCATCCGCAGGTGTTGGCGGAACCGGGCGGGCTGATGCGCTTGTAGTTGGAGAGACCGGTGATGTTGCCTTTGGCATCGCGGACGACGTCAGCGACGAACATGGCGTAGAACTCGTCCGCGGCTGCGCCGTCTTTCGGCTTCTCGACGGCCTGGAAAATGATTTTGGAGTCATCGGGCGAAAAGTAGGATTCGCCGGCTTTCACGAATTTTTCCGAGAAGGTGAGCTGGACGCAGTCTTCGAGGATGCCTTTCTCGGCTGTCCGCCAATCGGTGGGGATGGCGGGATGTGCGGTGAGCGTCGGGTGGGATGATTGGGGATCGTTTTGGCCAAACACTGCACAAGAAGTGATAGTGACTGCGGCGAGCATGAACGGAATTCGCATGAAGTGGAGCCTTTCAGATACTGAGAGCCTTCGGGCCAACAATGATATGGTGGAACATGCGGAAAAGGGATTGTCGTGAGTCCATTCGGCAACAGGAAAACAATGGAAAACGAGCGTGAATGAGCATCAGTTGGTCTACGAAGATGAACGGATTGTGGTGCTGAACAAGCCGGCGGGCATGCTGAGCGTGCCGGGCATCGGGCCGGAGAAGGCGGATTGCCTGGCTGTGCGCGCGGCACGGGAATTCAAGGGCGCGCGGATTGTACATCGATTGGACCGTGACACGTCGGGAGTGATTCTTCTGGCGAGGGATGAGGAGGCGCATCGCGAATTGAGCAGGCAGTTTCATGATCGCGAAGTGCGGAAGAATTATGTGGCGGTTGTTGCGGGAGTGGTGATGGAGGAGCAGGGGACGATTGACCAGCCGATGCGCAAGGACATGGACCCTCGCAACGCGCCGCGACAGGTGATTGATTTTGCGGAAGGTCGGCGGGCGGTGACGCACTGGTGGGTGATGAAGCGGGGTGCGGATCGAACGCGCGTTCGCGTGCAGCCGGTGACGGGACGGTCACACCAGATCAGATTGCACATGAAGGTGATCGGGCATCCGATTCTTGGAGATGATCTGTACTCGCCGGAAGCGGTGGTGCATATGGCGGAGCGGTTGCTGCTGCACGCATGGAAACTGGAGATCACGCATCCGGGGACGGCAGCGCCGATGCAGTTTGAAGCGGCTGTACCGTTTTGAAATGAAGATGGATTGCTGTGTCAGCGAATGAGGACAGTCATTTCGACTTCGACTGATGCGCCCAAAGGGAGCGAGATTGAGCCGACGGCAGCGCGAGCGTGGCGACCGGATTCGCCGAAGACCTGCTGGAGGAGTTCACTGGCGCCGTTGGCAACCTTGGGTTGATCGGTGAAGCCGGGATCGCAGCAGACGAAGACGCCGACGCGAGCGATGCGTTCGACACGATCAAGATCGCCTTGAAGGACATCGTTGAGTGCGGCGAGCGCGTTGAGCGCGCATTGGCGAGCGGCGGCTTGGGCTCGCTCAATGGAGACTTTGGAAGGCACGGGACCAGTGGCGAGGAGTTTTCGTTCGCCGTTTTCGTGGACGAAGGGCACCTGCCCGGAGATGTAGATGATGTTGCCGGCGATGACGGCGGGGACGTACGCGGCGACGGGTTTGGAGACCGGGGGGAGAGATATACCAAGTTGGGCAAGGCGATCTGCGATGGATGGCATCGTTGGCTCGTGGGGGGGGAAGATAGTTTGAGTAGATCGGATACTGTTGCGTGTTGGTTATCGGTGGTCAAAATCGTCAATATGGAAAAAATGAGATAATCTGAGATTGGTGGAACTTGACGTGGACGGCGAACGGATTATTGTTATAGATGGCGATTGAGTGCCATGGTCAGTTGCGGCAAATAGATAATCACATGCCATTATTCGTCGGGCTAAGACCCGGCCAATGATCCCCGCCGCAGAAGACCGACAATTCGGTTGGCCTGAACCCGAAGTAGGAACATTCCCATTGGGTGTGGAAGGCTGACGCGGCGAGAGGAATAGACGATTTCCCTCTTTTTGAAGTCGCTGACCAGACCATAGAAGGTCATGGTTGGGTGCGCTCGGAGAATGGAGACGTCCCTCAGATCAAAGCGGCATAAATCAGGATGCACACCTATGAGGTGTGCCTGACTGGAGCCGCAGCGAGCGACGCACGCACACAGCACAAGCACCATGAACCTGACGGATTCACATGCAATGGTTGCAGCCTGTTGGTTGAAACCTACAGCAGATGAGAATCGGAAGTTCATTGACGGGTTCAAACCTTCGGTTTCAGCACAGGCGGACGAAGGCATTTACGGTGGCAGTTTCTGAGCCTGTGCGGACAACGTCAACCGGCGTGTTCGCACAGTTCCGAGCAAGTGTTCGGTTGGACTATTTTCAGCTTTTTTCATTCATTCTAAAGATCGGAGACATACGGACTATGAAGCGCATCAGAGGATTCACACTGATCGAGCTCTTGGTCGTCATCGCGATTATTGCGTTGCTGGTTGGATTGCTCCTTCCCGCACTCGCCCAGGCGCAACGGAACGCCAAGTCGCTGAAGGATCAAGTTCAGATCAAGGAAGTACATCAGACATTCCTGACTTTTGCTGACGCCTACAAGGGGCGCCTTCCGCTCCCGGGGAACATTAATAGAAAAGCAGACCCGGATCTGGGGGAATCGCAGAACGTCGGCAAGGAAGATCCGGCACAGAATACGACCTCCCGGCTGTATTCGTGCATGATCGCGCAGAACGCGTTCAGCCC
Organism: Phycisphaerales bacterium; assembly: GCA_035550175.1. Lineage (GTDB taxonomy): Bacteria > Planctomycetota > Phycisphaerae > Phycisphaerales > SM1A02 > DASZQE01. Next base: position 3,304 of record DASZQE010000505.1, read on the forward strand.
GGAGTTGGTTGTGGGCACGACGGAGGTCAATCCTTTCGTCAAGCCGATGGAGGAATACAACTACGATCAGTACAACGTCGGCCAAGACAAGTACTGGGATGACGACTTCAAGGCGAAGCTGGATGAAGAGAGCAACTGCTCATACGCGCACATGGCGCTCATCGGCCAGCGCGTGAAAGCTCACTGGCGTAACAACCAGGAAGGCAAGATTCCGGCATTGAGCACTCGCGGCACGGCTCCCGGCGGCAACGCGGTTTTCGGCGGCGCGCCGGCAGGGAATCCGGAATACGATCGAAGCCAGACACTCTTGCTTCATGGCGACAAGAAGCAGTGGAACGGCTACGTGGCGTACATGGACAATCACACGTCCGCAGTGAACTCGTTCTTCCCGGGCGACGTTGCGTACTTGTACAACCTGAACTTCCAGCGGGACAACATCTTCGATGCGGAGTTCAACGACTTCCAGCCCACCGGGCAGGCAGGCAACGACGCCTATCTGGGAATGTTCCTGACTGTTTCAGCCAGCGACGCGAATGCCCAGACGGGCGACAGCGCCACTGCGACGTTTGATCCGCTGAATCCGTGATTCTCAACACCCGGCGGGTTTCGGCCCGCCGGCCTTCATCTGTACAGCATTCTTGAATTTGAATTTTCATTTGGACTAACGACTGGAGTACTCATCCATGAACCGCAAGCGAGGTTTTACTTTGATTGAATTGCTGGTGGTCATGGCGATCATCGCGCTGCTGGTCAGCTTGCTGCTGCCGGCACTTGCATCCGCGCGAAGAACCGCCCTGGCAACCAAGGACGGCACGCAGATTCGAGGCATCCACCAATCCTGGATTGTCTATTCCAAGGATCATGACAGCATTTTCCCCGTTCCCGGGCTGATCGACCGCAAACCTGTTGACGTCGGCAACGGCACACAGGAAATCCCGGGTCGCGGCGAGGAAGACGTGGAGCAGAACAACCACGCCAATCTCTATTCCGCGTGCATCATGCAGAATTACTTCTCACCGGAAGTATGCATTGGTCCGACGGAACCAAACGGAAACGTGACCGTGAAGGACAACTACAACTTCGAGTTGTACAACCCGGTGAATCAGGCTGACGATGTGTACTGGGATCCATCCTTTAAGGCTGACTTGGAAGGCACCAACGGAACTGTCGGTGCGAACACTTCCTATGCTACGCAGGTCATTGGCGGTCCCCGTAGAACATTGCAGTGGCGCAACTCTCTGGACAGCCGGTATGTCATTCTCGGCAATCGCGGCGTTCGAGCCGGTTCGATTGATTCTGCGGAATACGGCAGTTCCATGACGCTGCAGATTCACGGACCCAAGAAGGAATGGGATGGCAACATCATTTACAACGACAACCACGTTTCCTACGTCAACACCTTCTGGCCTGAAGATGTCAACTATTCGTTGAACGGCGAGACCAAGCCGGACAACATCTTCCAGAACGACACCACGGGTGATGTTCAGAACGGCGATCCGGCAGGCAGCGATTGCTGTCTGTTTATGAATGCAGTCGTTTTCGACGGCGGAAACGGCACGCAGTTCTTCATCGGCGGTTGGGATTGATCGCCACGTGCTTGATTGATGATGACGTCCGCACCTGACCGGGCGGGCGTGCCTCGGGTCGATAGATACGGGGTCCTTGTGGGAGCCCTTGGCACGCTGGTTGGGAATGCGGACATAAGCGGGACGGGGTCGATTGCCAAAGCGATCGACCCTGTCTTTTTTTTGCCAGTCGGTTTGGGGGCCAAGGACGCATATGATCGTAAGACGGCTTTGTTGAGGAAGGTGGCGCGTTGTTCGCGGGATTGAATCACAGAGGGGGTTATAATCCTTCCGTTGAACGTGCCGACAAGTTTCCGAAACCGGTCTGCGGCGAGTGGGGCGACACAAGATGCAGAACTTCATCCGAACAAGCCTTGGAATTCGTGCATGCGTCGCTCTAGCGTTCATCGCGTGCATGTTGTTGGGTGTTCCGGGATTGGCGGCGGATGACACGCCGACAGGACAGGGCAGCGCATCGGCAGGCAGCGTGAATTCCGTGCCTGCATACAGGCAGGCTGACCGCGTAGCGATCATCACGATTGACGGAGAGATCGACAAAGTCACATTTGCATCGATCAAGAGGCGATTGGCTGAAGCGAAGGAGTGGGGTGCGGACGCGGTGGTGTTTGAAATCAATACGCCGGGTGGGGACATGTGGCAATGCCTTGAGATCTGCAGCCTGATCAAGGACCGGACGGAGACGCCGCCGAACGTTGTGGCGTGGGTGAATCCGTCGGCGTATTCAGCGGGCTCGATCATTGCACTGGCGTGCAGGGAAATCGTGGTGGCACCGAACGGGCGATTCGGGGATGCGGCTCCGATCGGGATATCACACTTAATGGGACTCGCGATTCTTCCGGCCGCTGAGCGGGCAAAGGCTGAGACTTTTCTTTTGACCGAGGTCGTGGATTCGGCGCGTCGAAATCACTATGACGAGAAGCTTGTGCAGTCACTCATTCGCCTCAGTGACGGCCTGTGGATGCTGCAGAACAAGAAGACGAATGAGCGAGTGATTGTTGACAAGGCTGAATACCGCGCAATTTTCGGCGAGGATCCGCCGACCATCACGAACATCCTGGCACCGGCACCGTTTTCGCCGTCTGGGCAGCAATATGCGAAATTTCGGCCGTGGAGCGATCAGTCGATTCCGCACACAGAGAATACAGAGGGATTGACGCGCGAGGAGGTTGATAAGGAAGTTCAGAAGAACCAGGATCTGCCTTCGGTGCGACAGACCCTGACGAGCGCGGACCGCCATGACTGGATTCTCGTTCGCCAGGTGGTGAGCAACAGCACGTTGTTGAACATGACTGCGGACGAAGGCGTGTATTACGGTCTGGCGTCAACGACGATTGCTTCGGAGGATCAGCTCAAGGCGTACTTCGGAGCGCCGCAAGTTCGCCATTACAACGAAAGCTGGTCGGAGGAACTGGTGCGGTTCTTGATCAGTTTCTGGGTGAAGGTGATTCTGATCGTGATTTTCCTTGTATGCCTGTTCGTGGAAATCTCGATTCCTGGTTTTGGGATCTTTGGGATCACATCGCTTGTTGCGCTTGCACTGCTTGTGGGCGCGCCGGCGCTGATCGGGTTGTCGCAATGGTGGACGGCGATTCTGGTGTTTGCGGGGATTGCGCTGGTTGCGGCTGAGGTGTTTGTGATTCCGGGGACGGGGATCACGGGTGTAGCGGGGGTGGCGTGCATTCTTGTGGGGCTGGTGATGTCGTTCGTGAGTCAGGACATCAGCTCGCCAGCAGGAGCGGCGCAGCTCTGGACGGCGCTGCTGACGATTGTGGTGGGCGGGTTCACGGCGGGCGTGGCGATCTGGCTGGTTTCGAGACACGTGAAATCGATGCCGTTGCTGAATCGTGTGATTCTGCACGCGCAGGTGAAAGGACCGGGGACGATTCTCGGCACTGCGGGAGCGGGCGCAGCGCATCCGATCATGGTTTCGATCGGCATGGAAGGGCTGGCGGTCTCGGATCTTCGTCCGAGCGGGCGCGGGGAGTTTGACGGACGGATCGTGGATGTATCGTCCGTGGGTTCGTACATTGAAAAGGGGGCACAGATTCGGGTTGTCTCCGCACGGCAGTATGTGATTGAAGTGGAAGAGGTGACGACATGAGTTTTTCGCTGCTGGCTCAGGCGGCTTCGCAGCCGGCAGGGTCCGAGGGTGCGTTACTTTGGGGTTTTGTGCTTTTGGGGGTGGCGATTGTGCTTTTCGCCATCGAGTTGTTCGTGCCTTCGGGCGGGCTGATCGCGATTGTGGCGGGGATCGCGGTGGTGAGCTCGATCGTCGAGTTTTTTCAATATGACACCACGTGGGGACTTGTTGCGCTGGGCGCATATCTTGTGGCGGGACCGATGCTCTTTGCATTCGGGTTTCGCGTGTGGCTGCATTCGCCACTTGCGAAGCGAGTGATTCTGGGTGGTCCGGAGTTGGATGAGGATGATGAGGAAGGTCCAGTGCCGCCAAGTTCCGGGCGAAGCGAATCGGTCCGCATGGCGCTGGCGGGACTGGTGGGAGCGCAAGGGGTGGCGGTGACGGCGCTTCGTCCGGTGGGGACGGTCAAGATCAACGGCGAGCGAGTGGATGCGCTGGCTGAGGCGGGAATCATTGATTCCGGCACGCCGGTGGTGGTGACGGAGGTGGTGGATCGGCAGATCAAGGTTCGTCCGCTTTAGCGAGCGTAAATTGCGGTATGATCGTTTCCGGCTCGTCGTCCGTTCGGAGAAGGCGGCTTTTTCAAAGCGAGGTGCTGTGTGCAGATGAATCCAATCGTCATCGGCCTGCTGATCGTCATCGGCATCGTCGTCCTAGTGGTGCTGTTTGTCGTGGGCCAATCGCTCAGCCTGTGGATTCAGGCGTGGGTGTCCGGCGCACACGTGCGGCTGACAGACCTGATCATGATGCGATTCCGAAAGGTGGACAACCGGACGGTTGTGTACAACCGAATCAGCGCGAAGAAGGCGGGGCTGGAAATCGCGACTCAGCAGCTTGAATCGCATTACCTGGCGGGCGGGCGCGTGGGCAACGTCGTGCGCGCGATGATCGCAGCGGACAAGGCGGGGATTGATCTTCCGTGGGACAAAGCCACAGCCATTGATCTGGCGGGGCGCGACATTGTCGATGCTGTGCGGACATCGGTGGACCCGAAGGTGATCGACTGCCCGAGCGCGACGAGCGGCAAATCGACAGTTGACGCTGTGGCGAAGGACGGCATTCAGCTCAAGGCGAAGGCTCGCGTAACGGTGCGGACGAACATTGCGCGGCTGATCGGCGGTGCGACTGAAGAAACGGTGATCGCGCGAGTCGGCGAAGGCATCGTGTCGGCGATCGGCTCAGCAGGGTCACACAAGGAAGTGCTGGAGAACCCAGACCGGATTTCCAAGACCGTGCTGAACAAGGGACTGGATGCGGGAACGGCGTTCGAGATCCTGTCGATCGACATTGCAGACGTGGACGTCGGCGAGAACATCGGCGCGAAGCTGCAGAACGATCAGGCAGAGGCGGACAAAAAGCGATTCCAGGCGGAGGCTGAAAAACGCAGGGCGATGGCTGTGGCGCAGGAAACGGAGTTCATGGCGGAAGCGCAGAAGAACCGGGCGACGGTGATTCTGGCGGAGGCGGAGATTCCGCGAGCGATTGCGGATGCGTTTCGACACGGGAACCTCGGCGTGATGGATTACTACAAGCTTCGCAACGTTCAAGCTGACACGAGCATGCGCCAGACGATAGCGGGCGACGGCAGTGACAAGAAATAAGGGCGAGGCGTGTCAGCGAACAATGAGCCGCGATCGCCGTTGAACGATTCCGCATCGGGATCAGTTGACGCTGAGGTGGCAGCCGAGGCGCGCAGCCTGCTGACGCCGCGCAAAGTCATACTTCAGCTTGTCGGCTGGACGCTGGGCATTGTGCTGCTGGTGTGGATCATCAAGGGTGCGGCGCAGAAGGGCGACTGGTCGCGGTTGCGGGATGCGAGTCCGTCGCTTGTGATGGCGCTGCTGGCCTGCACGGTGGCGAGCGCCCTGTTCAACGGCACGACATTTTTTGCCACGATTCAGTCCATTCGCAAAGTGAGCTGGATGGACATGCAATTGCTGAACGTGACGGCCAATGCGCTGAATTACGCACCGGTGCGGCTGGGCGCGGTGATGCGGATTCTGTATTCGATTCGCATTGATCGGCTGACGCTGCTGCAAATCGGCGCGTGGTTCGCGATCATCGGCTACCTGCTTTTTCTGGGCATCGGGGCGTGCATTCTGGCGAGTCTGGCGCGTTCCACGGTGGATGTGTGGTGGCTGCTGCTGGTGTTGGGGCAAATGGTGGTGGGGGTGCTGGCGGCGCAGTTCTTCGGGAGCTTTCCCATTGTCGCGAAGTATGGGCGGGGGATTGACAAGATGCTTGCGGATTCGCGCGGTGTGTGGATTGCAGCGGCCCTGCGCGTGCTTGACCTGGCGGCGTACACGGGACGCATGGCGGTGGCGCTCGCGATTCTGGATATTCATATTCCGCCGACGCACATCGTGATACTGGCGGTCGTCGCGCTGGCTTCGAGCCTGACGCCGTTGGGCCGGGTGGGCGTGCGGGAGTTCTGCGTGGCGATGGCGGCGCAGCGCTTGAGCGTGCATTCGGAAATCAATTTCGATCAGCTTGCGCTGGTGGAATCGGCGGGCGAAGCGCTGGTGTACATTCCCACGGGACTGGTTGCGTTGTTCTGGCTGAGAAAGAAGTGGAAAACGAGCCGATCAATCAATTAACTTACATAGTTGGGAAACTGGCCAGTCATGTCAGACAAGACGGCTCAACTTTGCGGAAAGTGCGGGTATGACCTTCGCGGTCTGACTTCAAATCGGTGTCCGGAGTGTGCAGAGCCGATTTCATCCAAGCCGCCGGCCAGAGTTCGCAGAGGCCCGGGTATTTTCTTTGGTTGCACGTTCGCATTCGTAACTTCTCTCTGGTTCCAGCTCTGTGTCGGCTTGTCCGGGATTGGTGATTGCGGCGCGTCAGGGTCTGCGATCCCGCTAGTCGTGCTCTATGGGCCGCTGGCAATTCTCATCCAGTACTTTGTTGTGCTATTCGGTTTTATCGAATACATCGCATTCGCGCTTGCTGTGACGTTGCCCAAGATTCGCAAAAACAGATTACGAGGCCTCATCGCGATATTGCTCATTCACTATGTTGGTGTGGCGATTGGCCTGTATGCAATTGACGCGAGATGGCTCGGTGACAATGGAAGTTTGAAAGCTGATTTTCACCGCATGCTGGAAATCATGAACGCACCGTGGGCGATTGTGTGCGTTGGCTTGCCGTTCATTGCCATGCACATTGGCGGCATACTTCTGGCGATCGACAGGCCACAATCGCACTCAAAATAATTCTCGTGGCGTGGCGCAAACTCTGATTCGCACAGCGCGGCAGAGCATTTATACTCATATGTCATGAGTCTCCTGACGATCATGCTCGTGTCCGCAGCGCTGCTCATGGTGGCGTATCGCATTTATGGGGGGCTGCTTTCCCGCTTTCTCAGACTTGATGATTCCAAGGTGACCCCGGCTGTTTCCATGCGCGACGGCCTGGATTACGAGCCCATCGAACCCAAGTTTCTGCTTTCGCAGCATTTCTCCGCCATCGCTGCCGCAGGCCCGATCGTCGGCCCGATTCTTGCAGGCGTGATGTTCGGCTGGATGCCCGCGCTCATCTGGATTCTCATCGGGTCGATTTTCATCGGCGGCGTGCATGACATGGCAGCGCTGATCGCATCGGTTCGGCACAAAGCCCGCTCCATCGCTGAAGTCGTGCGCGAGCACATGTCGCGCCGCAGCTACATTCTGTTTCTGCTGTTTGTCTGGATCGCGCTGCTGTACATCATCGTCGCGTTCACGGACATTGTGGCTGGCACGTTTGTCGAACAATTCACTGCCGACCTCGGTCCCGGCGATTCCCATTTGATTCCCGCGGGTTCCATCGCGACAAGTTCGCTGTTGTATCTCGCCTTGCCTGTGGTGATGGGCTTGCTGCTGCGATACGCGAAGCTCACGGTCGGCTGGGCCACGGTGATCTTTCTGCCCCTCGTTGCGGTCTCAGTGTGGGTCGGCCAGTACATCCCGCTGGATTTTGTGCACATTTTTCACACGGATCAGGACACCGCCCACCGTATCTGGGATGTGCTGCTGCTTGTGTATTGCTTTGCGGCTTCGCTCGTTCCGGTCTGGCTATTGCTGCAGCCGCGCGGACACCTCGGAGGATATTTTTTGATCGTCGCGGTGGTCGGCGGAATGCTGGGCGCGATTTTCGGCAATCATCAGATCGAGTATCCGAGCTTCATCAAATCAACTTCACAGCCGTTGTTTCCGATGCTCTTCATCACCATCGCCTGCGGCGCATGTTCTGGTTTCCACTGCATCATCGCGTCGGGGACGACCAGCAAGCAGCTTCGCAGGGAATCGGACGCGAAGCCCGTGGCGTACGGATCGATGCTGATGGAAGCGATGGTTGCGGTGCTTTCGCTGGCGTGCGTCATGATTCTTCCGGTGGCGGCAGCGAAATCACAATCAGCCAATCCCGACAATCTTTACGCAGAAGGGCTCAGCACGTTTCTTGCGGTCATCGGCATTCCGAAAGCGTTCGGCCTGCTTTTCGGCCTGCTTGCGTTCACGACATTTGTGTATGACACGCTTGACGTGTCCACACGACTGGGGCGGTACATCCTGCAGGAGCTCACCGGCTTGAAGAATGCATTCGGCCGATGGCTCGCGACAGGGATTACCGCAGGTGTGCCGATCATTTTCGTGCTGCAGGTCATTCGTGATCCGGCAGGGAATGTCAAACCTGCATGGAGCGTGTTCTGGCCGCTGTTCGGTGCGAGCAACCAGCTCTTGGCGGCGCTGGCGCTCATCGGCATCACGGTCTGGCTGTGGCGAACGTACCGCGCGAGATGGGTCTGGCCGGTTGCGGGGATTCCAGCGGTCTTCATGTACGTCATGAGCGCGTGGTCGTTGATCCGGTTTGTGAGTGCAGGATTCACAGGCAGAACCGTGCAGGGTTTTGATCCGATACCCTGGGTTGCGTTGGTGCTCCTGTTGCTGGCGTTTGCACTGCTGGTTGAGGCTGTGTTTGTTCTGGCCATCAAGCGCGCGCCGACCTCCGGGCAATCGCCTGAGCCTGTGATGGCAACCTGATCAAAAGCACAGTCACGCTTCTCCCAATAATCATGAGCGATCCTGTCAATTGGAACGGGCAGGGTTTTGGGGTTGAAATTACTTGCAAATCCATTTTCACAGTTGCTGCAAAGCGATGTCAGGCCAGCTCTTGCACTCTGTCCGCCAATCTGACGTATCATGTGGATTGACTTGGCCGTTTGAGCGTCCCCCTCGTCGCACCGGAGGCGAACATGCCCACCACCATTGACGCAACCCGGCGCCCTGCCATTCTGGGCGGCGCTCCCGCCATCACTCTTGATCAGACCGAAGCCCATCGCTGGCCGATCATCACTGCCGAAGATGAAGCGGCGGTTTTGCGTGTGCTTCGCTCCGGCAACATCTCGATCAATGATGAGGTCGCTCATCTTGAGGAGGACTACAGGAAGTGGCTGAACGTCAAATACGCTGTGGCGCACAACAACGGCACATCAGCCATTCATGCGGCACTGCATGCTTTTGACATAGGACCTGGCGATGAAGTCATCGTTCCGTCGGCAACGTGGTGGGCGAGCGTGATGCCGATCGTTCATCTGGGAGGAATTCCGGTTTTTGCAGAAACCGAAGACCAGTGCATCGGGCTTGATCCGGCGGATGTCGAAAAGCGAATCACCAAGCACACCAAGGCGATGGTGGTGGTGCATCTGTTCGGCATGCCGAGCAAGATGAACGAGCTGATGGCGTTGGCGCGGAAACACAATCTGAAGGTGCTTGAAGACGCATCGCACGCGCATGGCGCATCGTGCAACGGGCAGCCGGTGGGGGCGATCGGCGACGCGGCGGTGTTTTCCATGCAGGCGAACAAGCTGGTGCCATCGGCAGAGGGCGGCATGTTCCTGACGAACAACCAGGAGATGTGGGAGAAAGTCATTCGTTTCGGGCATTATGAGCGTCTGCTGGGGATGAATTCACCGAACAAGCGGTTTGCAGCGACGGGATTCGGCTACAAGTTTCGCATGTCACCGCTTTCCGCAGCGGTGGCGCGGGCGCAGTTCGCTCAGCTCGAAGAGCGCAATCGCACCCGAAATGAGAACTGCATCTACCTATCCAACAAGCTGGAAAAACTCGGGTTCAACACGATGCTTGCGCCGTCCGGCGTGCATCGGGTGTATTTCGAGTTTTTGATTCGCTATGACGAGCGAAAGCATGGTGTGCCGATCAAGGACCTTGCGAAAGCGCTGCAGGCGGAAGGAGCGCTTGTCGGGGCGCCACGGTATCCTTTGCTGCATCAGCAGCCGATGTTCACTGAAGGCACATGGGCGAAACTCGCCAGGATTGAAGGCTCCTCGGCCATGCAGGGACGCGACGTTCCGAAATACGATCCCGCTGCGCTGCCGCGCACGGCTGCGGGCAACGCCACGCTTCTCAAACTGCCGAGCTTCCCGCGAGCGACTCGGGCGCTTCTCGATCAATATGCCCTTGCGTTTGAAAAGGTCCTGGCTGCTGCTGCCGAACTTCCGCGAGGCACCACATGAGCAACGTCGAGTGCGACGGCACGTCATGCAACACACCGGCCACGGATGGTCAAGGGACTTCACCGGCAGCCATCCAACCGCCGACCGCAGAGGAGATCGAGCGGTTGTTCCGCCGACTGCCTGTGGCCATGGCACGCCCGGTTCTGCTTGGCTCGCTTGAGATGCTGAAGGCGTGTTGCCGATTCAACTGGGAGGTGGCCGGGCTGCACAATCTTTCGGGATTCGAGCCGCCGTATATCTTTGCTTCCAACCACTGCTCGCATGCAGATACCGCAGCGATTCTCGGCGTGCTTCCGAAGGGCATGCGAAACCACACATGCGTTGCAGCCGCACTGGATGTGTTCGGGCATTCGGGCGACCGTAAGCGACTTTCAAAGGGGATTCTGCAGTTTCTTGTTGGGGCGTCATTCCGGGCTTTTGCATTTGATCGCCAAGGGCCGCCGCTTCGCTCGGTGCGAACGTGCGTTCAGCTCATTCGCAACGGCTGGAACCTGCTGCTGTATCCAGAGGGAACCCGCTCACGAACAGGGGCGATGAATCCATTCAAGGGCGGGGTGGGGGTGCTTGCGCGATTCACCAAACGTCCCGTGGTGCCGATCTACGTCAACGGGGGTATCAACATTCTGCCGTATGGCGCCTTCATGCCGCGTCCGGGGCACATGTCGGTCACGGTCGGTAAGCCACTTGTATTCGAGAAATCCGACACGCCGGCGTCGTTCACAACGCGACTTCAGGAATCCGTCTGTGCGCTGGGCGGGGTGCCGGTGGTGCGTCCGCATGCGCTGGAAGTCGCCATCGCGGATCTCTGATCGGCTCTACAATCGAACATGACACATGACGCGGAAACAAGCACGCAGATTGATCCGTTTGCGCTGCTCAATCTCCCTCGCACGTTCGATCTGATTCCTGCGCAGATTCAATCCGCGTATCTTCGACTGGCATCCGCGACTCATCCGGATCTGGTCCGCGATCCGTTCGCAAACGCCGAGGCAGCACGAAACTCCGCTGCGCTCAACCACGCTCGCCAGATGTTGCTGAACCCCGAATCTCGCGCCAACGCCCTGCACCAACTTCTCGGCGGACCGACCAAGGAACAGAACAATGCATTGCCGGCGGGTTTTCTGATGGATATCATGGAAGCACGTGAGCAGCTTGAATCCGCACAATCGACCAGAGATCCCGCAGCGCTGCGGCAGTCCGAATCATGGGCGAATGCAGAGCGTGAGCGGTATATCTCACTTGTTCGAGAGGCGCTTGCTGACATTCAAGTGAATTCATCGTCGCCCGACCGTGCCGGAAAACTCGCCGGCCTTCGGGTGCAACTCAATGCCTGGCGGTACATCGAGCGCATGATTCAGCAACTTGATCCGGATGTCGATTCACTTGCGCTTTGAAGGTCAACGCTCGCGGATTCGCACATCTTTCACTTCGGCTTCAACATTCACACGTCCGTTGAAGTCATTGATCTTCAGTTCAGCAGCCAGGTCCACACGCATGCCTGTTGCCAAGGCCATCGCCCGAGAGCCTTCACCCCACCACACGGCGCGCAACCATCGACCGGCTCCATCTCGCAGGCGCAAAGAAAGATGTCGAGCGTTGGCGCCCAT
>DASZQE010000506.1:0-4509 GCA_035550175.1 Phycisphaerales bacterium
AACTGGGAATTGCCCGGACGCCGACGAATATGCACGTGCAGAAAAACAGCATGATTCCGGCGTACAGTCGCACCAGAAAAACGCCTCGGCGATTGTGCTGAATAATCCGGACGCCGCCCGTGACGAGCAGCATGGAAATGAGAATGCCGACTGCTTGACCAAGCCCTGCAATCTGGCCGTTCATCAACATGATGATCATGAAGATGACGCCTGCAAGAACGTTGAGGCCGCCGAACGCCAGGCACAGAATGCCGACAACCATCGGCCAGATGTTCCCGCCGCCGCCCGATCGTCGCGGGGCCTTGGCGATCTTGGTCTTTCCTCCGACGGTGTTCGTTGAGAAGTTGTACCCGCAATGAACGCAGATCACGGAGCCGGGAGATGTCATTGCGCCGCATTGAGGGCACGAGACAGTCGGGGTGGCGATCGGAGGCGCCTCGGGTCCGCCGTCGATCAGCTCTGAAAGAAGCGACAGTCCATCATCAGCATCCAGATTGTGTGCGGGAGCGTTTCGCCCGGAACCTTTGGATGGTGTTGATGCGCCAGCTTCAGCGGCTTTCCGGCGTGCGAGCGCTGTTCCAAAGCACGGATTGCAGTAGTAATGCCCCTTGGCGTCCTTGGTGCGCGGCTTGCCGGACACGTCAATGCCGCAGATCGAGCAGGTCTTTGCTGGCGCGCCGCCGGATGGTGAGGGCATGAAGGAACTCCCGGCCCGCCCTCGCATTTCAGGATCAGCTTAGCGGTGGATTGAACTCAAGCAAGATTCTTTTTTGGTTCAAGCGTGAACAATCGAAGCCACTTCATGGTGCGCGAACGTCGCCAGCTCCGTCTGTAGCAGCACCATCTTCTGATACCGCCCGCCTGCGGCCATCAATTCCTGATGAGTGCCGGTCTGTGCGATTCGCCCGCCCTCAATGACCACAATGCGGTCGGCATGCGTGATCGTCGAAAGCCGGTGGGCAATGACGAATGATGTCCTGCCTTTCATCAGCCGCTGGAGCGAATGCTGGATGAGCCGTTCGGATTCGGTATCCAGATTCGACGTCGCCTCATCAAGAATCAGAATCTTCGGGTCCGCAAGCAGCGCGCGGGCGATCGCCAATCGCTGACGCTGCCCGCCGGAGAGTTTCACGCCGCGCTCGCCGATGATCGTGTCGTAGCCTTTTTCAAACTTGGAGATGAATTCGTGTGCGTTGGCCGCCTGCGCCGCAGTGATGATGGCTTGCTGATCCAGATCACGCCGTCCGTAGCCGATGTTCTCGGCAACGGAGCCATCGAAGAGGAAAATATCCTGCTCGACGATGCCCGTGAGCCTGCGAAGCGAAAGCACATCGATATCGCGCATGTCCGTGCCATCCAGCGCAATGAATCCCGCAGTGGGATCGTAGAAGCGCGCCACGAGATTGCAGAGCGTGGTCTTCCCCGCGCCCGATGGGCCGACGAGCGCGATCAGCTCGCCCGGGCGCACATCGAGCGAAATTTCGTGCAGCACCGGGCTATCCGTGCCGGGGTAGGCAAACGTGACGTTATTGAACGTGATCCGCCCCTGCGTGTTCTCACGAGAAACAATCTTGGCCGTCGCTGAGGCGGGCATTTCAACCGGTTCAGCAAGCAGATCAAGCAAGCGATCAAGCGCCGCAAGTCCCGTCTGCAAGGCCGTCGCGCTTTGCGCAAGTGTGGCGACCGGATCAAGCAACATCGTGAGGTACGTGATGAACATCACCAGGTCGCCGATCGTGATCGCGCCATCCATGACCCGCGTGCCGCCGTACCAGAGCAAGATCGCGGATGCTGTGGGAATGATCAGCGCCCACACGATGTCAACCGTGCGCGCCCACCACCAGACATGAATTTCCTGACGGGCGCGGAATTGATCAGACGTCACGAAACGTGCGGATTCTGAGCGCTCCCGCCCAAACCCGCGCACCACCCGAATGCCGCCGAAGGCCTCCGTGGCGTGTGAATCAATCGTCTGGCGCGAAAAATGAATGTCGCGGTACAGCGGGCGAATCCGGTTGATCCACGTGCGATGCGTCAGCCAGACTGTGGGAAGAATGATCACCGCGCCCAGCAGCAGCCGCCAATCCACCCACGCCATGATGGCCAGTGAACCCAGCAGTTGAAGAATCGCCCGCCACGGGTTGTAGATCATTCCGAAAACAAGATCACCGATGTATCCGGGATCTTCCCGCAGGATCGAGGACACGCCGCCCGTCTTGATCTGGTACACGCGATGCAGCGGCAGGTGCATCACGCGGTCAAAAATTCTCCGCCGGATCGCTGGTTTGGTGTTGACGGAAATTCGTGTGGCCTGCCACCTGCCGAGCATGCTGATGAACGTGGAAACTGACGAAACGACAATCAGCGCAATCGCGATCATCAACAGCAGCGTGCGCTTGTCGGTCGGCAAGTGAAAACGAGTTGCGATGTCCGGCGGAATCGGTCGTGATGAAAGCACATAATCCACCACCAGCTTGGGCGCGAACGGCGGGATCAGCAGAATCGACGTTGAAATCGTCAGACAACACAGCGCGAAAATCAGCGCACGGCGTTCACCTTTCAGAAGGCCGAAGAAACTGGTGAGGAGCTTGAAGAAACTGCGTGTGCGTTTTTTCGGTGCGTGTGCATCGGACTGTGCCGAAAGAGTGGTGGGGGTGACATCGCCGCGAAGCGTCCCCTGGCGGCGGCGCTCACGGAGATCCTTTCGGTATTGCCTGAATCGCGTCTTGCTGCTTTGAACTTTGCCGGCCATGGGTCGATGATGATAGGTCTGTGAACGGGTGGTCAGGATATGTTGATGTGCGTCAAATGATGATGCCGGGAATTCAGGAGTGATTTCATGTTCGGAAATGGCAGGCGGTTGGCGGGGATTGTGCTCGGAATGCTGATTTTAGCGGCGCAAAGCCACGCACACGCGGATGATCAGCGAGGAACGGATATGCTTGAAAACGATCTGGCCACGCTCACCCAGGGTGTGAAAACGATTGCCGCGCCGGGCGTTCCGGGCGCAGTGGCCATCTGGGGCAAGGGCACATTTTGCGTGGTGGCAGCGGGTGATGCAGGTGAGCAGGTGCCGGTGGTTGCAGCCGGGCGCATGGGAAACGGGCGGTTCGTGCTCTTTCCGCACTCCGCATTTTCAGATGCATCCGTGACGGACACCGGCGACACAGCCCAGTTCCTTGAAAACGTGGTGAAGTGGACTGCTCATGTCAGTACGAATCGCGCGGTGAAGGTCGGCGTGATGGGCGGAACCATTGCGGAGTTTCTCACCAAGCGTGGATTCGATGCGCAGGAAATGCGAAGCTGGCCCCGGGAAAAACTGCAGACGATTGATGTTGTGTGGTGTTCGAAGGTTGACCTGAGCAAAACGGAAATAGAGGCGCTCCGGGATTTCATGCAAGCCGGAGGCGGGTTTGTCGGTGCGCAGACGCCGTGGGGGTGGCAGCAGATCACCGGCAGAGACATGGACGAAAACGGAATGAACGCGCTGATCGCCCCGGCAGGCGCAGCATGGACCAGCGGAATGACTCACGCGACCGTGAGCGGCGGCATGTTCGCGGTGGACGAGACCATGCGCCCGTTGTTGCAGGGCAGCAATGCGCTCGATGTGCTTGAGAAAGGTGAAGGTGCGGCTCCGGAGCAGGAAGAGCAACAGTCCGCAACGACCGTGATGCAGGTGATGCTCGCCATGATCGAGGATCGCGGGGAGTTTCAATCGCGATTGAAGAAGCTCGCTGAGTCTCGTGGCGCAAGCGTCATCGCCAGCGCGGAGTCGCCGTTGACAGTGAAGCAGGGATTGCAGCGTGTGTTGCTCGCCTATGAAATCGAGCAGGCAAAGCACGCAAATGTGAATGCGGTGAAGGCGCAGGCATCGGCAGCGAAATTCCCGGGCTTGCCCGAATCCCACGCCACGCGCGTGCAACGAAACGTCAAAGTGGATGGCGATGTTCCCGGCTGGGCGAGCACGGGTGTATACGCGGAGCCGGGCCAGAAAATCGTCGTTGAACTGCCCAACATGCCGGGGACCAATGAGATGCAGGTGCAGATCGGCACGCACACGGATGAACTCTGGGACAAGCCCGAATGGAGGCGTGCGCCCGAAATTGTCGAACGCTGGCCGATCAAGTCCACGCGAACCGAAGCGGCTTCCGCATTCGGCGGGCTGGTGTACATCGTGGTGCCTGAGCATTGCAACGCCGGCGAGATGAAAGTGAGAATCTCCGGTGCAATCGAGTCTCCGCTGTTCGTGCTTGGCGAAACGAGCAAAGCCGATTGGATGCAGCGCGTGCGCGACAGACCCGGACCGTGGGCGGAGCTCGCCACGAAGAAAGTGATTCTCACCGTGCCGTCAAAGTGCATTCGGCAACTGGATGATCCTGAATCATTGATGAAATTCTGGGATCAGATTCTCGATGCCGCTGCGGACCTTGCGCAGATTGATCACGATCGCCTGCGGCCCGAGCGATATTGCATGGATGTGCAGATCAGCGCCGGCTACATGCACAGCGG
>DASZQE010000507.1:0-1872 GCA_035550175.1 Phycisphaerales bacterium
CCAACCACTAACCACTCCCTCATGCCCGACACCCTTGACGCTGCCGTTCACACCGAAAACCTCACGAAGGTCTACAAGGATTTCTGGGGGCGGGACAAGGTGCGGGCGCTGGATGATCTGAATCTCACGATCAACCGCGGCGAAGTCTTCGGCCTGCTCGGGCCCAACGGGTCGGGCAAATCCACGACCATCAAACTGCTGCTCGGACTGATCTTCCCCACCGAGGGAACTGCGCACATCCTCGGGCAGCCGGTGGGATCGACCGCCGTCAACGAGAAAATTGGCTTCCTTCCTGAAGAATCGTATCTCTACCGCTTCCTCAACGGCGAAGAGACGCTCAAATTCTACGGGCGGCTGTTCAAGATCCCCTCGAAGGAACTGAAGAAGCGCGTGCCCGAATTGCTTGACATCGTTGGGCTGGACGAAAAGTCCCGCAAGCGCAAACTCCGCGAATATTCCAAGGGCATGGCCCGCCGAATCGGTTTGGCGCAGGCGCTGATCAACAATCCCGAGCTGATCCTGCTGGACGAGCCCACGACGGGTCTGGATCCCATCGGCACGCGCGAAATGAAGGACCTGATCCTCTCCCTTAAACAGCAGGGCAAGACGGTCCTTCTCTGCTCACACCTGCTGGCGGATGTGCAGGACGTGTGCGACCGCATCACGATCCTGTTCCGTGGCCGAATGATGGAAATCTCGAAGGATGCCCAGGGCAATCCTGTTGGCATCGCGCCGGTGAAGGATGTGCTCCAGGTGAAGGATGTCACCAACCTCAGCACGCAGGGCATTAACGATCAGCAGCTTGAGGATCTAAAGCAATTCTTGGCACGCATCGGCGTGAAGAACCCCACGATCACCCACCCCACCACCACGCTCGAAGACCTCTTCGTCCGCATCGTCCGCGAAAACACGCCGGATGATGGGAGCTATACCAGCAGCTCATGAGTGGTGTTCGCAGGCCACGCCATTGATTCGCATCATCGAGAGATCGGTGCGGACCGCAATCCCCGGCTCTCCATCGGGACTGAAGCGCCTTGGAGCGACGTAATCTCACCAAGCATGTCTCCCTCAATTCCATAACTGCTGCGAACGCTGAAAAGAATCGAATCATCGTCCTGCAACCGCGCGTAAAGCACACCCCCACCCGTCCGGCGAGCCCCGGACGTTGTTCGAGCGGTCACTTCAAAGCTAATCAGCGATGAATCAGTTGGATCTGGAACACCAGTTTTCAGTTCCGTCCAGATCGACTCGGGGTCGGGAATGTTTTGGGTTCCACACCCCATGCTCCGTGGTCCATCCGGAGGCAACGGATCGAAGAGCCCGCGCAGAGGGAGCACCAGCGCGCTGCTGTGCTCCAAAGCGTGTCCCCACCGCCCAGACGAGCCGGTTATGATCACAAGGCGAGGCGCTCCATCCGGCCAATGGCGCTGTCCCAGAAAGACAACGGCCTGCGTCGTGCTAAGCGTGGAGCTTACGCGCGCATCGAACTGGAAAAGATGCAGGAATGCGCTGGGCTGATATCGAGCGCTGTAACTGCTCGTCTGAACCTGCACATATTCCAGCCCGGTGCTTCTCGCCGTTGCGACCTCTGCGGGATCAGTCAAAATTGGTCTGATGGAAGGTGTTGGCATCACGTGCGTGGCAGCGCGATGGCTCCAGTAGAGCCACAGGGCGCGGTTCCTGATCGAATCTCGAAATGGGTACGCGACCGACAAAATTGCGATGCATAAGACGCCGCTGATAAGTTTGCTGCGGTGCCGCCGAATCCACCAGGCCGGAGGGCGCTTAGCGTAGTCCAAGGTAAGTGCGGAATGGGTCGATAAGAGAGTTCTTTGTTGCCGCATCGCGAACTCCGTCAGTGGCTCTTGACTG
>DASZQE010000508.1:0-7783 GCA_035550175.1 Phycisphaerales bacterium
CACCTGCGGCTCGCGGACCGGATGATCGGCCTGCGCGTGAAGAGCCTCAAAGGCGTGCCCGCATCCGAATTCCACTGGCAGCCCCAGCCCAAGGCCCAGGCCTTCATCAACGAACTCGTCGCCGATTTCCTCGCCCGCTGCCCTGCCGCCGCCGATCTTGCGCGCAGGATGACCCACGACACCGCCACTCGCTTCAATGATTGGATCGACTACATCCAGGTTCCCAAATCCGACAAGATTCGCGCTCGTCTCACGTCCGTCGGCTTCACTCGCAACCCCTTCCCCGGTGCTCCCGATTGCTACATACACGAAGGCGCGCTCTTCCCCTCCATCATGCTCGATCGTTCCCCTGTCACCCGCCTCGCCATCAAGGTCGATTCCGTCGTCGATTTCCTCACCGCCCACCACATCACTGATGATCTCGCCATCGATGGCGAACCCCTCGGTCGTCTCCGCCGCGCTCCCGCCTTCTTCGGTGAAAAGGCCGAGCTCTGGGCCGTCGAACGCCACGGCTATCGCGGCTTCTCCGCCCCCGATGTCGATCCCGACATCGCCATGAAAACCCTTCAGCACAGCGAAGCCTTCCGTCGCCGCACTCGCGATTGGGATGAAGATGAAATCGGCCTCGATCACACCGATCAGCTCATCGATGCCGCCGTCGCCGACCTCGGCCCCGATCTCGCCTGCGATCTCTTCTTCTACGCCGAACGCGCCTATTGGCAATCCCGCAACCACGCCGGCCGCATCCAGAAAGCCCGTCAGGACAAGCTCGGCCTCGGTTGGGCCAACCACGATCACCACACCTATCGCTCCTCGCGCCACTGCTTCACGCGCCTTGTTCGCATGTTTGAAAAGCTCGGCTTCAACCTCCGTGAACGCTTCTACGCCGGTCAGGAAGCCGGCTGGGGCGCGCAGGTCTTCGAACATCCCGTCACAGGCATCGTCATCTTCGCCGATGTCGATCTCTCTCCCGAGGAAATTCAGGGCGATTTCTCTCACGACCCGCTCCCCCAGCGTGAATCCCTCGGAACCGTCGGCCTCTGGTGCGGCCTCCACGGCGAAGCCATCCTCCAGGCCGGCATGCACCATCTCGAATGTCAGTTCGATCATGCCTCGCTCCGCGCCCAGCTTGAAGTCGCATCCATCAAGACCATGGATCCCTTCACCAACTTCGCGTATCTCCGCCAGGCCTTCACCGAAGGCGAGCGCTGGACCGTCAACCCCGCCCGCATTCAGAAACTCGTCGAAAAGAATCTCATCACGCCCGCCCAGTCACACTGGTTCCGCATGCAGGGCGGAGCCATCGGCTCGCATCTCGAAAATCTCGAACGCAACGATGGCTACAAGGGCTTCAATCAGCAGGGCGTCTCCCACATCATCGCCAAAACCGATCCCCGCAAGCAGCCCGCCAAGCCCGCACCGCAACACCCCGACGCTCTCGTCGGCGCGTGATTCTCTCCAACGAGCCCTCCGCGCAAGCGGAGGACTTATCGCAGTTGCATTCAAGTCACGGCAAGCATTGAAATCACGATTGCGTGATATCCTTCTATCATGCATTTTCCGGCGTATTTCCTCACGTGGACAACCTACGGAACTTGGCTGCATGGCGATGTTCGTGGGTCCGTCAATCAAACTCAAAATGCGCCCGGTTCGCTGTTCCTGCCTCCGGATCACAATCAAGTCGCATACTTCTCGCAAAAGCAAGCTGCCGCTCAGTTTTTGCTATCCGATGAAATGCGCCCGATCGTCGATCAGTCAATTCGCGATCACTCGCTCCGTCGCATCTGGCAATTGCTCGCGCTCAATGTGAGAACGAATCATGTTCACCTGATCGTGAATTGCGCCGATTCTTACACGCCCGAAATCGTGATGCAGCAACTCAAATCATGGGCCACTCGGCGTCTGATCGCAGCCGATCTTGTCCGGCGTGGTGCTCGAATTTGGACTGACCACGGAAGCACGCGATACCTCAATGACCATCCCTCTCTCGAACGCGCAGTCAATTATGTTCTCCACGGTCAGTACGAGCTTCCACGTATAAAGGTTCACTGAATTCAATGAGCCCTCCGCGCTAGCGGAGGACCCATCGCAGGAGTACTGCCTCGAACGTTGCGCCATTTGAAACGCCGCTCCATTCACTCCGGCGCCTGAAACATCCGCTCTCGCCCTGTACCCTGTAGCTTTCGCCCGTGCCCGATCCATCTCCCAATCCCCTTCGCGCCCAGCGGGTCGTCGTCGTCGGCTTGCTCATCAACGTCGCGCTCGCTGCGACCAAGCTCATCGCCGGCCTCGTCGGCCACTCCTACGCCCTCATCGCCGACGCCATCGAATCCATCATCGATATCGTCAGCTCCGTCGTCATCTGGTCCGGCCTGCACATCGGCGCTCGTCCCGCCGATGAACGTCATCCCTTCGGCCACGGCAAGGCCGAAGCGCTCGCCGCCCTGGTCGTCTCCACCGTCATTATCGCCGCAGGCGTCGGCATCGCCGTCGAAGCCGTCCACGAAATCATCACGCCCCATCACGCGCCCGCCCCCTTCACCCTCATCGTGCTTGTCGCCGTGGTCATCATCAAGGAAATTCTCTTCCGCTTCGTCCGCGCCGCAGCCCGCGCCAACGCCAGCACCGCCGTTGAAGTCGACGCCTGGCATCACCGCGCTGATGCGCTCACCTCCGCCGCAGCATTCGTCGGCATTTCCGTCGCACTCATCGGCGGTCCCGGCTGGGAAAAGGCCGATGATGTCGCCGCCCTCGCCGCCTCCGTCATCATTCTCTACAACGGTTGGAAGCTCCTGCTCATCCCGCTCCATGAACTCATGGATGCCGATGATCCCAACGCCGAATCCATCGTCATTGAGCCTGCGCAACGCGTCGCGCTCACCGTGCACGGCGTCGGTTCAATCGAGAAAATCCGCGCTCGCAAATCCGGTTCCCGTTACTACCTCGAGCTGCATCTGCAGGTCGATCCTCTCATGTCCGTCAAGGATGCTCACGTCATCGCCGGCAAGGTCCGCGCCGCCATCCGCGCCGCTCTCGCCAACGTCTCCGATGTCCTCATTCACGTCGAGCCGCTCGAATCCGCCATTCCTTCTGAGGCCAGGTGATGCCTCACTCGCGCCGCTTGAGCACCGCATGTAAATGTGGTGCCATTGTCACGCATGTTTTCAGTTCGGCGCCTGAAACATCCGCTTTGGCCGGTGCGGAAGGCACTCCTCCAGTTTCCCGGCCAAACGCGGTGTTCATCGACGAATTCGCCATTTCTTGATATGCCGAGAAGGGACATTTTATCGCATGAATTAGGACCGCCAAAAGAATCCTGTTGACAAATGTCGGGGGGGGGTGGTAAACTGCATGTGTTTTCATTTGTGGCTGGTATTCGTCCAGTCTCGGTTCCGGTTGAAATTACAATCCAGAAAGGTGTACCACATGCGTGCAACCCTCAAATCTGCTGTCGGAGCGGTCGGAGTGTTGATGTCACCGAGTGTATTGACGGCAGCGCCTGTCCCCAGCGACTGTTTCGCTCGTGTTACTTCTTCGTGTTGTAGTGATATTCACTTTGATTTGGTATGGCCCTGTGCTTATTGCCCAGAGCAGTGTTGTGTTCAATATTTCTTTTCATCAAGCCTCTATTATAAGTTAGAGACAGCACATCCCGGGCATACCGACCGGAGTTTTGACATATCTTACAACTCCCCTCAATGCGGATTCTATTGGGCTGCCTGTGACTATTCCGAGCCCACGCCTAAGTGTTGGTACGATATTAATCATCCTGATTATATTGGATGTGTCGATTGGGGTCCGCCGATTGGACCCAACGATTGCTCATAAGCGCAATGTATTCATTTTGAGTATTTATTGTAACGATAAAAAAGAATGTCTATGCGGTTAATTCTCTGTATCATTATTAGTTTGTTTGCGTTGTTAACCCAAGTTGTCTTCGGTGCTCAGCAGACAAAGCCCCAAACACTGGAAGAGATCGCTGGGAGGGAGAAGCCTCCAGTTCAGATTCCAATGCTGGATTTGGGTCTTCCAATCCCTATTCAGTACGATGATCTCGATCAATTTACATTAATCCTTGGATTATCCGATGCTCAGCAGCAGGAAATGAAGCGACTGTACAAGGATTATCTTTCAAAGTTTCAGGCTGCTTCAAAAAAATATGCGCCTGATTTGCAAAAACGATCTATTGAACTTGGAAGTAAACCAATCTACGATCTTTCAGCATTTGATGAATATCAACGAAGCATAGAATTATGCGACGAATATGCTGATGTCTGTGCGAGCGCTTCGGCCGACTTCATCAATAAGTTGTCTCCATTATTATCCAACATTCAATCCGGCTCACTGGATCGTGTACGAAATCTGACAATCCGCATTCAGAATGCTCGATGCCACATGTTTGACTCCGGGGCATCGTTCGATATCGAACGAGTGCTTTTGCGGATGATAATGCTCGGACCGAATGCTACCGATCTTTTTCACGCAGTGGACAATGAACTTCTTGAGTATGAAGTGCGGGCAACTAAATTATCTCGCGAACACGTTCAATGCTATCGAAAGTCGCAGATTGAGGGCGGGAAATTGCAAGCACAGGCACAATTGCTCATAACCTCACAACCCGATTTTGAATCAGGTAATATTCCTGTGGATGTTCGTGAGGCAGCGGCTTCGTTGAGTCGGCGGCGGAACGAACTTACGAATGCCGATCTTGACGTTCTCGAAGAATGGCATCGTCTGAACAATGATACGTCAATTCGATTCGCCTCTGCTCTTCCATCACCGTGGGGAAACGATATTCGCTCCGCATTTCTTCAGACAGCGTTCCCCAATATTTATCCAGATCCATTTAATCCTTATGATGCTGTGCAAGTAATCTTGAATGCAACAGATCTGACTTCAGACTTACGGACGGCAATTTTGAATCAACTTGCTGAATATCAATCCGAGGAAAAAGCAATCTCAGAACAAATGGAGCGTGTTCATCTTCCAGTATGGTTTGCTGTTGCTCGGCACAAGGTTCATCCATCAAGCTCTGAATATTCAGAGTATATGAAACAGATGAATAAATTGCAAGATAATCGTAAGAGCATTGCCTCGCACGTTCTTGACAGCATTTTGGCATTGATTCCTGAATCACATGCCTCTGTATTCTCAGCCGCCGTAAATCTCTGGAAAGATCGTGCGAAGCAACATGTCGCGAATGACCGCATGATACTATACATGCCCTGATGATTTGAATATGCCGTGTGCGTCCATCGATTTACACTGGTTGTGTTAGCGCTAGGTGTTCTTGATCAGGTGCTCGCCTCATCGTTTGCAAGGATCGTTCTTTGTGTCATCTGCTTGATTTCGTAGTTTGTCGCATAGGTAATGCCTGCCCATACCAATGCGCCGACAATCGCGCCCACTGCGCCGCCGATCAACGCCCCGATCATGTTCATACATCACCTTGCGGGCCGTTCTTTGCCCGCCTTTGTTCTTCTCTGGTCCGCTCTGCGTTGCAACATTCGCGTTGCTCCACGCCTCGCAGTCTTGCCCACGGTTCACAGCCGTCTCCCGGTGAAACAGCAGCCGCGGACAATCTACTTCGACTTTCCTCAGTTTCAAAATTGAAAATCGAATGAGATAATAAACAAATCGCAGTCATTTCATGCACGCCACGCCTTCGCGTTTTCCTCAGAACAATGCAGCGTCAGTTGCATGAAGCAGGCTTCAGTCCAATCTATGAGAGAGCCATTGCGGCCGAGGGCGCGGGAAAAGAAGCGACGCTTCCTCCGCAGGCCATTCCCTCTGGCAATTCAACTCCAAACAACCAAAATCAACGTACGATTTCACAATGCTTCGCGCCCTCCGCATCACCCTGCTCATCCTCCTCCTCGGCTGTGTGATCAATGTCTCCATTGCGCTCGTCGCCGCTCTTTGGTCTTCGGCAAATCTCGTTGATTCTCGCACCAAATCATTGCTCGACACAATGGAGTGGATTCGCCGGCAGAGACCCGATGGTGTCAAGTTCCCGCACACGCTCGATCCCGACATCCTGGGTTTGAGCGAAACGCAATGGAGGCGGGCGTACCAGCTCCGCTGGTGGTTCCGCAGTCAAAGCGCTTTCGCGCTCATTTGTGAAGTGCGCGAGTTGGATCTGCAACGCCTTTCAAAGACAGCTTCACCTGGTCCGAGCATCTCCTGCTTGGAAATTCGTGCAGGCTGGCCGGCCTCCGCCCTCAAAGGGCAATACTGGGAAATCGATCAGGGACATGCATCCGTATATCCCCTCGTGTCAATGGCAAGAACCGCACCAATGTTTATTCCGTTCGCTGATGCACCCTATGCGAAAAATCCGCTCCGAGTTCAGCCCACTCAACGACTCATCCCCCTCCATCCCCTACTCCCCGGCTTCCTCATCAACACGCTTTTCTATTCTTCTCTTCTCTACTTCCTTTTCTTTTTTCCTTTGTCTCTTCGCCGTCGCCTTCGCATCCGTCGCGGACTCTGTCCTCGTTGTGCGTACGATTTGCACTCATCGAAATTGAATCACGCCAACTGTCCCGAGTGTGGTCACGCTCTCGTTGCAAATAATTCGCGGTGAAATCTGCGGCTTCGAAGTCGGATGTTCGTAACCGAAGCGAGCGCATTGATCGTGCAACCGGTGCGCGCTGTTGATGCTTTTGGTCCTCAGAGGGACTCGCGACAAGCGAAGATGAAATTCATTTGCCGTGCGATGACGCTCGCTGCCGACGGATGCTCATCAATGGCCCACCCGCTGAGCGGTTTTCAGGCCTCAGAAGCAAATTGATGCGCACAAAGGCGGCGACCCCGATCCCATGAAGTGCCGTGCAGCGACAAAAAACCTCTTCCCGCCCCCTCTACGCAGAACACATCACGCTGGTTCGCGCGCATGGCGGAATCGCTCAATGCGCTCACCTATCATGTGTTCATGTGCACGCCCGTCATTTCTTGTGCGCCGGACATCGCATGACTTTTCGTGTCTCGCGACATTCTTTTCATTCTGTAACCATTTCACATTTCAGACATCGAATGATTCGTGCAGGCACCAACAATCCGGAACAACTCGCGGGAAACAGAGGTTCACTTCGCATGAAACCACGCGCATTCTTGAGTCTGACCATCAGTTTCGTTCTGACGCTTATGCTCGGTGCCTGCTCATTTGCAGGCGATGATGCCGCTGCGCCCCACGGCGCAGCCGCAAAAACGGCGAGCAGTCAACCATCACAGGAATCCTCGGAGAATTCACAAGAATCCATGAAGAACACGACGGCCACAACCAAGCACGTCTACTCCAAGTCCGGCTACGACATCACACCTTATTCCAAGGACAAAGTGCAGGCGCTTGCCGCGACACTTTCCAAGGAAGCCTACGACGTCACGCAGCGCGCGGGCACCGAGGCCGCGTTCTGCGGAAACCTGCTGGATAATCACAAGGACGGCATGTACGTCTGCGTGGTGTGCGGATTGCCGCTGTTCTCAAGCGAAAACAAGTTCAACTCCGGCACGGGCTGGCCGAGCTTCTACAAGGAATTCGACCCGGCGCACGTGGTGCGACACGATGACAATTCGTTCGGCATGGTTCGCACGGAAATCCGCTGCGCAAGATGCGGAGCACATCTCGGCCACGTGTTTGATGACGGACCGAAACCCACGGGCGAGCGGCATTGCCTGAATTCCGCTGCGCTGAAATTCATCGAGAAAGGCGAAACTGTTCCAGCGGAGAGTCAGCCTGTGAACACCGAGACCGCGTATTTTGCGGGCGGATGCTTCTGGGGCG
>DASZQE010000509.1:0-5258 GCA_035550175.1 Phycisphaerales bacterium
CCGCCGCCCGCTCATCCGGCGAAAGCTGAATCACCTCATCAAATATCGCCCGTACGCTTTCCAGTTCCTGGTCCATGGTGACCTCCTGAACCGCTTTCGAATCACGCAGATTCCGAACCGTCGCGCTCGATCACGTCCCTCAGCCACGCGCGGGCGAATGTCCATGCCCGTTTCACGCTCGGTTCCGAAATGCCCATCGTTCGTGCGGTCTCCTCGATGCTCAATCCGCCGAAGTATCGCAGGCGGACCACTTCCGCCGCCTGCGGGTCGGCACTCTCCAGGCGCAAAATCGCCTCATCAAGGATCAGAAATCCTGCACAATCCTGCTCGCTCGACAAATCAGGCAGTTCCGTCAACCTCAGCGCCGCCGTTTTCGCCTCGTTTCCGCCTCGTTTCCCCGCACTTTTCGCTCGCGCGTGGTCGATCAGAATCCGCCGCATCCCCTGCGCTGCCGTTGCAAAAAAATGCTTCTCATTTTCCCATTTCGCCTGCCCGCCCTCGCCGATCCGCAGAAATGCTTCATGCACCAGCGCCGTCGCCGAAAGCGTGTGGCTCGCCCGTTCATTGCTCATCTGCTTCTGCGCCGCCGCTCGCAGTTGCGCGTACACCTTCGCCATCAGCTCATCCGCGCTGAGGTTCCCCCCGCCGCTCTTGATGGCATTCGATTCTTCACGCTCTTCCGCGCCGGACATTCGCGTATCTTACTCAAACATTCGCCGAAACACTCTTTCCAATCCAACTGCTTCATTCAATCCAGTTCTTCCGTTCAAACCTTGCATAGTCTTCAAAAACAAACAAGCTCGCCGAAGTAGCGAGCTTGCGTGAACGGAGATCCCCGAAAACTGCCGAGAGTCGTTGAGTTCGAGAAGCCGATCACATCCAGGTCGGTCGGCTATTGCGGCCCGTCGTAGCGCTCCAACTTCTCGAACTCAACTCCTCGCATGCGAGAATGACTTTTCGATCCGTCACCTGAATGTCCGCAGCGACCCTCACGCCGGATTCATGAAATACATGAATTTCTCGGTGAAATCCATGAATTCACGCTGCAACGTCATTCATCAGGGTGCAAATTCACGCTTTCCAGCGTCAAACCCGGCCCAAACGCAATCATGAGTGCCGGCAGCTTTTCACCCTTCATGAGCGCACGTTCAAGCACGTGAAGAACCGTGCAACTCGACATGTTGCCTCGCTCTCGCAGAATCTCCCGCGCGCAGTCGATTCCAGCCTTGTTTTTGAGGTCCAAACCGGCATTCACCGCATCAAGAATGGCTGATCCACCGGGATGAACGATGAACGTGCGCAGTGGATCACGCGACTGGGTCGAGAATTTCATTCCATTCGACTGTGCGTTGCGCACAAAGTCAGCGATCGCGTTTCGCAAAGCGATCGGAACCTCGCGGGAAAGATTCATCACGAAACCCTGATCCGAAACCTGCCAGCTCATCCAGTCCTTGCCTTCGAGCAACAACTTCGAACATCCAAGATCAACCCGCGCGAGTGCGGATGATCGTCGCGCAACATTGTGAACTGATCCGTTCCGCACGAGATGATTCAAAGGTTCGTGCGCATGAAAATCATCGCCGCACAAAATTGTCGCGGCTGCGCCATCTGCGAACAGCGCGCACGCGACCTGATTATCGAGCGCGCAATCCGCGCGGAAATGCAGCGAGCAAAGTTCGACGCAAATCAGCAGCACGCATGCGCGCGGGTCAGCGGCGGTCAGCGCACACGCCTGGCGCAAGCCGGTGATCGCGCCGAAGCAGCCCATGAATCCGATCGTGCATCTGCGCACGGAGTCTCGCAGCGCAAGTCGTTGAATGACATCGACTTCGATTCCAGGCGCAGAAAATCCTGTGCAGGAGACCAGCAGCACATCAGTGACATTCTGTGCGCTCACGCCTGCACGATCGAGCGCACTGCGCGCCGCTTCAACCGCAAGATCGGGTGCGAAGTGTTCGTACATGCGCATGCGCTCAGCGGTTGTGCGTGTGATGACGTCTTCAGGCTGCGCGCAGGCACATCGATGTTCGACGCCACAACCATCGACCATTCTCTGCCAACGAAGCACATCCGGGCCTTCAAGCCGCCAAAGTTTTGCAAGTCGTGCGCCCACTTCCTGTTGCGACAAGCGCACAGATGGTTCAGCAAAGCCCAGACTAAGCATGCGCGCACGATGGATAAACGGTTTACGCTCGGCAGCGCGCGCGGGGTTGAGTTTGAGTGATTGAAAATCTGAAGGCGGAAGGGAAATCGTCAAGAAGGAATCTCCGCAGTGCGCTCGGACAGCACAAGGTGGTGAATCACATGAGATGCGACGCGCGGAAAAGCATTGGCTGCGCGCAGGATGGTGTTCGCAAGCATCGGCCGCTGAACGGCGGATGTGACGGCTTTGCACACATGATGCCGGGAACGAATGTGCGATCGCCACAACTGCTGGTAGACCGCGCATGTGCGCGAATTCCAGGTGCGCATGGGCGCTTCGGCGGCGGCTTCCGCAAGACACTTCGCACTGCGGATGGCCCAGGCGATGCCTTCGCCGGTGAAGGGTTCGACGTAGCCTGCGGCATCGCCGACGAGCGCGAGGTTTTTTGAGGCGATTGCGCGCACGGACCACGGCATGGGACCGACTGCGGAGAATGATTTTGTGCGCATGAGATCGGAAGAGAGCGTTTTGAGCGCATGAAGCGAGGGACATCGCGTTGCGCCAAATGCCAGATACTCCGCAGGATTCCGGGCCATTTTCGCGCAATTTCGATGAACCAACGCACCAAGGTGTCCGCCCCTCTGTTCATCGCTTTTCACGATTCCAACGTATCCATCATCAAGCACAAACATCTCCACGCAGTTGTCATCAAGTCCGTGCAACGCAGGAATCAGCGATTTCGGAAGATCGACAGAGAAACCATAGGATCGACTACGATGCGCGGATTTCTCAGCGATTTGGAGTCCTGCGCTGCGAGCCACACGACTTCCCAAGCCATCTGCGCCGATGAGCAGACGCGCGGAAATTATGCGCATTGATTCATGGCTTTGAGCGCGCAGCGTGACCTTCCAGCCATGATCCTGACGCGCGAAGGCATGGGCTGAGCAGGGTTGAAAGACCCGCACGCCAAGAGAGGCGGCGACATCGGTAAGCGACTGATCCATGATCGCGCGCGAGTAGAGCGCAGCTCGCGATGACGTTGAGAAGCGAAATGTGCGATCGCGCGAAGATGATGATGCAAGATGAATGCGAACGGAATCAGTCGGGAAGAGTTTGGCTGCATCAAGGGAATGGAGAAGATCGAGCGAATGAAGGTCAGCAGCAGCGCGAGCGCTGAGGCAACCGCCACAGCATTTGTTGCGGAAGCGATCACCTTTTTCAATAAGCGCGACGGACCAACCGAGGCGTGCGAGAAGGATGGCGGTGACGGAGCCGGCTGGACCTCCGCCGACGATCACTGCATCAAATGCGTTGGAGAGCGAGATCATGATTGATCGGTACTGATGTTGATGATAGGTCGCGGTCTTGCGAGGAATGGAGAATCCCGAGGGAAAACCGAGACGAGCAATCGCCACGATCGACACGAACGTGATGGTGATCTGCCTGAGGATTCGCAATGTTGATTTGCGATTCGGCGCCAGGGCCGCATAGCGGCCCGGCTCCTTGGCGGTTGATTGATGGGGCACATCTGTAACTTGAATGGCGTGAACTGGTACCATCAGAGGCATCACAAAGGGTTCACGGAGACTTCATGCAATGAGTGACGGCACGGTGCGTGTGGCGAGATGGATGACGGCGGCGAGTCTGATTGTGAGCATCGCATTGGGAGCGATCAGCGAGCATTCGCACGCACAGAACGCCACCACTCAACCGAGCGCGACGATGCCGGCGACTACAAGCGACGCGAGCGCACCGGAGTTGAGCGGAATCGCGAAGATCAAGGCGGATGCGAAGGCGCTTGAGGGGACGGTGAAAACGGAACTCGCAAAAGAATTTCTGGCAGCGGCGCAGGGCGTGCCGAGCATCACACCGAGAATCATTTATCGCGACAAAGCGACGCGGGCGTGGATGACGGCGGAGGAAGCGGAAAAACTCAGTGATGCACAGCGCTCGCAGCTTGATGAATTGCAGGTCGATGATGACGTGTTCTACAACTCGAAGTACGGCACGCCACTGGCGTACGTGCGCGTCATGGAACGATTGGGAGAGGCGGGATTGAAGAGCATGAAGGGGATGCGGGTGCTGGATTTCGGATGCGGAGGCGTTGGGCCCTTGCGGATGATGGCATTGTGCGGCGCGGATGTGACGGGTGTGGATGTTGATCCGTTTCTGCGTGCGGCGTACAGCCTGCCGGATGACACGGGCGAAGTTCACAACGCGGAAGGGAAAGCGGTGGGACGGACGGCGCTGGTGCTGGGGAAATTTCCGAGCGATGAAAAGATCGCGGAGCAGGTTGGTGACGGGTATGACGTGATCATTTCCAAGAACACGCTGAAGCGCGGGTATGTGCATCCGGAGCGTGAAGCTGATCCGCAGATGCTGATTGATCTGGGCGTGAATGACATGGAGTTTGTGAACGAGCTGTACAAGCGGCTGAATCCGGGCGGGCTGTTGATCATCTACAACATGAGTCCGCATCTGAGCAAGGCGGATGAGCCGTATGTTCCGTGGAGCGATGGGCGATGCGCGTTTGAGCGTGCGGTGCTGGAGAAGGCGGGATTTGAGGTGCTGACGTATGACAGCACGCAGGATGAAGAGCCGATGCGGAAAATGGGGCACATTCTGGGATGGGACGAGGGTGGGATGAAACTGGAAAGTGATCTGTTTTGTCACTACACGGTGGCGAGAAGAAAATAGGCACTAGGCAAGAGGCACTAGGCAAGAGGCCGTTGCGTCATTCGCATCCCCTATACTGGTGGTTTCCAATGCGCAGTGCGAGCGTTCGCAAGGCGACAATGGATGCGAAAGAGAAGAATCCCTCACCCAACCCTCTCCCACTTTCGTAGGAGAGGGCTTCGGAGAAGATGGTGGGTTTCGGTCACAAAGCTGACCTCAACCCACCCTACAGAAGAAGGATTATCAGGAATGTCGCTGTTTTCGAGATTGAAGAAGTCGGGCGGGAAATCTCAATCGAAGAGTGGTTCGAGTGGATCGCATGCAAATGGCGCGAAGGGGCAGGGATCGCAAGGCAGCGCGACGAACGGACATCTGGGCGGCGTGATGACGCCTGATGTTGGCGAGGCGATGGCGCCGGTGAATGCGGAGACGGAGGCGA
>DASZQE010000510.1:0-2318 GCA_035550175.1 Phycisphaerales bacterium
ACCTTGTCCTCGATCGACGGGCAATATCGCGGCCCGCATTCCGCATCAATCTGTCCGCTGTACATCGGCGCGCGATGTATGTTCGCTTTGATCACCTCGTGAATCTCCGCCGTCGTCCGCGACATCCGGCATTCCGCTTGCGGCATCTGCGGAAACTTCTCCCTCGGCAGCGCACCT
Organism: Phycisphaerales bacterium; assembly: GCA_035550175.1. Taxonomy (GTDB): domain Bacteria; phylum Planctomycetota; class Phycisphaerae; order Phycisphaerales; family SM1A02; genus DASZQE01. The sequence goes on from DASZQE010000510.1 coordinate 178, forward strand.
GGGCTCAAATCCGAAAACGCTACCGCCGGCTCATCGCCCCTCTGCATCGGCAGGTTTTCCCAGTCAATGCTTTCCCGCGCAAGCCTCGGCGGCGTCCCGGTCTTCAACCTCCCCAGCGCGAACCCCATCCCCCTCAGCGCCCCGCTGATCCCCACTGCCGATCCCTCATTCACCCGCCCGCCCTCCGTCTTCTGCTCCCCAGTGTGCATCAGCGCCCGCATGAACGTCCCCGTCGTCAGCACCACAGCTTTCGTGCGAATCATCCACCCCCCCGCACTCGCTCCACTATTCATTGTTCCGTCTGCTCGATAAATCGCCCGCGCTAATCCCTCATTCCGCACGTTTCGGTCCGCTTGTTCCCGATCCGCACACACTACTCTGCTCCCAGCCGGCAGCCTCACCCCCGCCACCTTTCCATCCTCCACAACAATCTCATCAACCGTCCCCGCAATCACCGCCATATTTTCCCGCGTCGAAATCAACCGCTGCACTTCCGCCGAGTACGCATACTTGTCGCACTGCGCCCTCGGACCGCGCACCGCCGCCCCCTTGGATGTGTTCAGCATCTTGAACAGAATCCCCGTCGCATCCGTCGCCAGCCCCATCAATCCCCCCAGTGCATCGATCTCCCGCACCATCTGCCCCTTCGCCAGGCCGCCGATCGCCGGATTGCACGACATCACCCCGATCTTCGCCGGGTCCATCGTCACCAGCGCGACCTTCCCATCCGCTCCCAGCGCGTTCGCAGCCGCCCACGCCGCTTCCGCGCCTGCGTGCCCGCCGCCGATCACAACCACGTCAAATTCTGCGTTTTGCATAAACACCTGAAACCCCTCAGCATACCAACCTGCACCTTCAGTTTCTCCGCACGAAACGCCATCTTGTTTCGCCGCGCTCCTTCGTGCTAAGATCAATAATGCCCCACTTGAATCCCAGGTCGCGCCAAACTCGCTCCAACAGCGAGACCGCCGACGCTCCGGACGCTGATCTTCTCGCTCAGCCAGGCCGTTCCGCAGAGTCCACAGAGTTCTATTCTCCCATGCCCGCCGGCTACCAAAAAGGCCGTCACGCCTATGTCGTGGTGCTCGGCACCGTCATGTCCGGCCTCGGCAAGGGCATCTTCAGTTCATCACTCGCCAAGCTCCTCAAAGACAAGGGCCTCTCCGTCGCCCCCATCAAGCTTGAAGGCTATCTCAACATCGATTCCGGAACACTCAATCCCTATCGCCACGGCGAAGTCTTCGTTCTCGAAGACGGCACCGAATGCGACATGGACCTCGGCACCTACGAACGCATCCTCGACCAGAATCTCTCTCGCCAGAACTTCACAACCTCTGGCCAGATTTACACCACCATCCTCGAACGTGAACGCCGTGGCGATTACCTCGGCCGCGATGTCCAGATGATTCCTCACGTCACCGGCGAAGTGAAGCACCGTCTCCGCAGGCTCGCCATGACCGGCGGCGAACACGGCGGGCCCGCAGACATCGTCTTCGTGGAAGTCGGCGGAACCGTCGGCGATTACGAAAACGGGTTCTACATCGAAGCGCTCCGCGAACTCGCCTTCGAGGAAGGCCCCAATTCCGTCTGCTTCGTCGCGCTCACCTACATCATTGAGCCCGTCATCCTCGGTGAGCAGAAATCCAAAGCCGCGCAACTCGGCATCAAGCGCCTTATGGAAGCCGGCATCCAGCCGCACATTCTCGCTTGCCGCGCGCACAATCCCGCCAGCGAAACCGTCCGCCAGAAAATGGCGATGTTCTCCAACGTTCCCATCAACCGCGTCTTTTCACTTCACGATCGCGAATCCATCTACATCATCCCCGAAGCCATGCGCTCCGAAGGTCTCGATCGTGAAGTCCTCTCGCTCCTCAACCTGCATGGCCGCGTCAATCCCGTCGCCGAAGATCGCGCACGCCAGCATTGGCTCGAGTTCACCTCCCGTCTCCGCGCCCCGCGCAAATTCGAAATCAACCTCGCCATCCTTGGCAAGTACACCGCGCTGCGCGATGCCTACGCTTCTGTTGAGAAAGCCATCGAGCATTCCTCTGTTCACCTCTCCGTCAACGTCAATACCCACTGGGTGGACACCTCGGAAGTGAAAAACGGCGACGTCCGCGCCCATCTCCGCAAGGATGTCC
>DASZQE010000511.1:0-4674 GCA_035550175.1 Phycisphaerales bacterium
ACCCGGACATTCATCATTTTCAGGGCCGATCGTGCTGATCGAAAGGTCGTATTGGTTTCGCGTATCTGACGCCAGGTACACACGAAGGAAGAAGTTCGCCGCAGCACCGGAGTTGGTGTACGAAAGCGCTTCGCTGTTGCCAGTGCCTGTTGATGAGGTCAACACCGATCCGCCGCACGAGTTATAGAGCTGCATGTCGATGTTTCCCCAGGAATGCGTGAACGTCGCCGACACGCTGATTCCGCCGCCATTGGGGATATTAATCTTGTACCAGTCTTCACTGGTGCTCTTCACGATTCGATTCGTGTAGGTTCCGGGGGAGATCGCCACAGCCGTCGCGCACGTGTCATTCGGCTCCAGATTGTCATCGCTGCCGGCGTTCAATGGCGCAGCAAACCCACCAACGTTGTAGGCACGGTCAAACTGGCTGTATGAGTCAGGCTGGCCGTTGGCTCCTGCGCCGACGCACGCAGAACCGCCGCACGTCAACGTGCCGTAGATCTGCTGGGTGTCGTTGCGAATGATCGCTGAACCTGAAGAGCCGCCTTCGGTCACGCCGCTGGTCCAGGACAGCAGCATGAAGTTCGTCGATGAGCCTCCGCAGTTCGGAGTGTTGCTCTTGGTGCCGAAGCTGATGCGCATGTAGTCGCCTGCGGGATGATGCAGACACGTTGAGGCCTGACCGGAATTCGGCTCAGCCGTCACCCAGCCGGCCCAGAACATGTTGCTGGGCAATGCGCCTTCGACCATCAGCAGCGTTTCATCGGCTGTGCCATACGTTGTGACCAGCGTGCAGAAATCCGAAATGCCGCCCACCGTCGCAGTCGCTGCGGCGCAGGTCGCCTTTTCATATTTCCACAGAATTTCTGCCGTATTCGCAACAGTATTGTTGGAAATGCAATGCGCCGCGGTCAGGTAGTACGGGGTCTGGTCCGATGCAACCGTGTTCACCAACTGGCCCGAGCACAAGAATCCCGATCCGCCGTCAACAAAGTCAATGCGACCTTCAGCTTTTCGCATGTTGTCCCATGTTGGGCTGAAGCACGCAGGAACATTGTGGCACGCGCCGGCTGCAGCGATTCCACCTTCATCATCCTTGAATACTTCGTGGTATGCATCCACCACGCTGTCAATTCGGAAAGGTGATTCCGTCTGGGCATCCGCCAGATACTGTGCGGGCAGGAACATTTCCACACGAGCCGTCGCACCCGGCATGAGTTTGGCCCAGAATTCACCATTTCCCCACGGTCCCTGCCCCGTCACGGGACCGGTGATGTAGAACGCTTCTTCCATTGAGTATGCCACGAGCTCGGCGCCAGCTGGCAGATTCACATCCGTGAAGTGAATTCGCATCGCTTTCGTGCCGTCAACATGCACATCCATCGACCACAGGTATCCGCCATTGACCGGCATCCAATGGCCGTCAGCAGTCGAAGCGGAAAGTCCACGCACAATGCCGTAACGGAAGGGGTACCCCTTCACGTTCATCACGGCATCCTGAGCCAGATATTCCTGTGTGTTCATCACACCGATGCTCTTTGTCGGCACTGCGGCATCCTGAATGCCCATGTGCTGAGAGATGGGTGTCGTGCTGGGCGCGAGCGGCTCAACAGGTCTGGAATCCGTCAATCCCAAGATGCCGCTGGCAGGCTTCTTGACCGGCGCGGCGGAAGACTGAAGGGGGACGGACACTTGGGTCTGAGCAGTCAGAATTCTTGTGCAGCCCAAGCTGGCCGCCAAGGTAAGAATGGCGGCTGCTCGTGTGGAACTTCTCGATCGATTCGTAGTCATCTTTTTCATTCCTCTGCGTGTGTCGGGAAAGACGGGAGATCAACAAAGCGGTGAATTCCGGTTCCAACTGGAGAAACTACCCAAATTCACGCTTTTCCAAGTCAAAAAACAGGTTCTGCGCGAACCTTTATGGAAAACAATGTATCACCGGATCGCTGAATTGCGCCTGCAAACTCTTGAAGTTGATGCGGGTATGGATTGAGCATCACCGGCTGGGCGGACCTGTAATGACATGGTATCCGTGCATAACAGCCATTCTGGTTGCCAAATTTCTGCCGGACCCTGCCCTACGCCTATCTTTGTTCCACGGGCAAATTTCCGCATCCATCCTGATTTCTGTTGCACATTCGCGGAATATCAGAACACAATTCGCCTGATAACTGTTTGCAAAGATTGCACATCACTCCGGCCGAATACTGCCTGCATTCGTCGGAATCCCAATCCCGCCCCCGAAGGAGGCTTCTTCGTGTCTCGCACTACTCGCTTCGTAACCGCCCTTTCCGCACTCGGTTTGGCGCTGCTGGTTCCTGTTCAGCTAGTTGCTGCAATCGATGAAAACGCTCAATCGCAACAAGGGTCTCAGGACCAGCCCACAGGAACAACAGAAGCTCCCGCATGGCCGCACACCATGCCGCCCGGTGCTGCTCCCGGTGCGCCAGGCCAGGAACCTGAAGAATTCGCCAAGTGGGATGATGTCTCCAAGGACTTCACCAAGGTCGTCTCCACTGCGGACGGCGAAGCCAGCCTCTACACCATCTACACCCGCGCTAAAGACAACCAGATGCTCGCTGAGCTCCCGCGAAACTTCGAGCAGCAGAAGCTCATGTTCGCGTACACCATCAGCGCAGGTATTCCCACGTCAGGCGTGCAGGTCGGCGACATGTACGTCTACTGGAAACGCTACGACAAGCAGCTCGCGCTCATTCAACCCAATCTTGGTGTCCGGACAACAGGCGATCTCGAATCCACGCGCGGCCACGATCGCGTGTTTACCGATCGTGTCGTTCTGACGATTCCGATTCTCACGATGGGTCCAGGCGGCGGACCGGTCATCGACTTGGATAACCTGCTTGTCGCGCAGGCAGGTCAATTCTTCGGCTACACGGTTCAGGGCGCGAATGCTTCTCTCGCCACCATCGAAAAGGCCAAAGCCTTCCCTAACAACGTCGTGGTTGGATTCGAACTCCCTCTTAACGGCGGCCAACTCGGCACCATTTCATATTCAATTGAAATGATCCCTGAAAACACCGGCTATCAGCCTCGCCTCGCAGATCACCGCGTCGGCTATTTCACTACAACCTTCATGGATTTGGGCAATCCCGGCGATGACACACCTTGGCATCGCTATATCAATCGCTGGAAACTCGAGAAGGCTGACCCAAGCCTCAAGCTCAGCCCGCCCAAGGAACCCATCGTCTTTTATCTCGAAAACACAATTCCCGTGCGCTATCGCCGCTGGGTGCGCGATGGCGTGCTTGAATGGAACAAGGCCTTCGAAAAAGTCGGCATTTCCAACGCCATCGAGGTCTATCAGCAGGATGCTCGCACCGGCGCGCACATGGACAAGGATCCCGAAGACGCTCGCTACAACTTCGTGCTCTGGACGACTGCGGACATGGGCTTCGCCATCGGGCCTTCCCGTGTTGATCCTCGCACCGGCCAGATCATTGATGCGGACATCGTGATGGATGAAGGCTTTATCTCCGCTTACGCATCCACATGGAAGAAACTCATTCCCCAGATGGCGCTCGATGCCTTCGGTCCCGACACCTACGCTTGGCTTGGTGATCATCCCGAATGGGACCCGCGTGTCCTTCTTGCGACGCCTTCCGAACGCCCCGAGGTGCTTCATCAGCTTCAGTACCAGCACGCCATGCGTTCGATGACCAATCCCTCTGGTCATCCCGCGCTCGGCGCAGACCCCACGCTGCTCGGCGATGATCCATTCGATGGTCTCACCGGCCGCGTCAGCCAATCTGACGGCGGCTGCATGCAGGCGATGGCCAAGTCACTCGACATGGCCCTTATTCGGCTCAACCCACAGCTCATCCTCGATCTCACCGCGGCCCAAGCCAAGCCCGGCGATCCTGCCAAGGATCCTGCCGATGCGCCCAGCACGCTTGATGGCATGCCCGAAGATTTCATCGGCCCGCTCATCAAGGATGTCATCATGCATGAGTCCGGCCACACGCTTGGTTTGCGCCATAACTTCAAGGCGTCCAGCATTCACTCCCTCAAGGAAATGAACAGCCCGGAATTCAAAGGCCAGGCCGAAACCGCGAGTGTGATGGATTACAACCCCGTCAACATCAACTTCGGCGACGGACCCGTGCAAGGCGACTGGTGCATGACCACCATCGGCCCCTACGACTACTGGGCCATCGACTATGGGTACGGCTCAGGCGATCCCAAAGCCGTTGCTGCGAAATCTGCCGAAGCCGACCTTCCATACGCCACCGATGAAGACACTTGGGGGCCCGACCCGCTCTCCAAGCGTTTCGATTACGGCTCCAACTCCCTCGATTACTCCGACTCCACCATGCGTCTTGTCAAGGATCTTCGCGGCAAGATTCTCGACAAGCTCGTGAAGGATGGTGACTCGTGGGGCAAGGCACGTGAAGCCTACGAAGTCCTTCTCGGTCGTCAGTTCGGTGCAGTCGCGATTGCTTCTGACTGGATCGGCGGCTCTTCAGTCAATCGCGATCGTAAGGGTGAACCCAATGCCCGCGATCCCGTCACGCCCATCAGCGTTGAGCAGCAGCGCCGCGCATTGAAATTCATCATCGACAACATGTTCCGTGATGATGCGTTCGGCCTCACGCCGGCCCTGCTCAGCAAGATGACCGTTGAAAACTGGTGGGACCAAGGCGGTATGGGAACCGT
>DASZQE010000512.1:0-1923 GCA_035550175.1 Phycisphaerales bacterium
CGCCGATGTCCTTGTGGACTCGTGTCAGAAGCGCCATCAGTTCGTCTGAGTTGTACGGCTTGCGCAACATCGACGAAGCCCCGGCTTTCGTGGCGTTGGCCAGTCGTTTTTCATCTGAGTCCGCTGTCACCAGGATGATCGGTCCGCTGAATCCCGCCGCACGGACATCCTTGATGAACTGCGTGCCGTCAACCCCTTCAAGTTGAAGCTCCGTGAAGAGGATGTCCACCTTGAACTGCTTGATCTCTTCCAATGCAGCCGCATGCTCGGCCTTGTCCATGTATTGAATGCCCGTCGCTTTCACCATGTGCGCAACAAGCTTTCGATCGGCTTCGCTCGGATCAAGGTACAGCAGTCGCCCGCGAAGTTCCGAAGGTTGAATATCATCCGTGCCGCCTTGTCGGACTGCAGCCGCATTCACAAATCGGTCCGGATCAATCGGGTGATTGAAGCACACCCCGATTTCATGAACGATGCCGTCAACGTGCCGACACGAAACGATGTGCCCGGGGACGACCACCTGCTCGCCGTCCAGCGTCTTTAGCCGAATGGCGCACTTGGAATTCTGGTGAAGAAATCCCCCGTGAAGAAATGAGAGCCCGCCGGCCGAAAGATTCCTCGCACACACCAGAATGCGCGACACGCCTCCGCCGAGATGCTCAATGGTGCATGGAACGTCCAGAAGCCGGAACTCATACCGTTTGTCCCGGCGATGATCCGTTTTCTTCCCTGCTGCTTTCTCGCGCGTGGCTGGACGCGAAGCCGCCGAATCCATGTTGTTCAGGATCTGGACCCTGCGCGCATCGGTCAGGCGATGTGAATTGATGAAATCGTCGTTCCGCATGTGCATGTGCAGAACCGTGCATCGGCGTTCAATAGACGGCATTTGATGCAAACGCGGTTCTTCCGCCCGATGCCCTGTCGTTAATGTGTGCCACCCCTCGGAGATTCCCCACTTCACCATTCCGATAACGCCGCTGGATGAGCCCTCTTCTCTCACGCTACAATCGCCCCACATGAATCCTCGAAGACCAACTCGGCAGGTGAAAGTCGGCGACGCTCGCACTGGTATTGTCAAAATCGGAGGCGATGGCCAGGTCAGCGTTCAGACCATGACCGCCGGCTACACCCACGATGTGGACCGCTGCGTCGCTGAAATCCACAAGCTCGCCGCTGCTGGCGCCGACGTCGTCCGCGTCGCTGTCCCGGAGCGCAAGGACACCGAAGCTCTCCGCCAGATCATTCCGCAGGTCCAGGTGCCCATCGTCGCCGACGTCCACTTCCACTTCAAACGCGCGCTCGAAGCCATCGAGTCCGGCGTTCACAAGATTCGCCTCAATCCCGGAAACATCAGTGATCGCGAGCAGGTCAACAGCGTGATTGATGCCTGCAAGGAACGCGGGCTCCCCATCCGCATCGGCGTGAATGAGGGCTCGATCATCGAACGTAAGGACAAGCAGCGCCGTGCCGTCGAGCTCGGAAAATATTTCGCCGGTCACAAGTCCGGCCACCTCCTCGCACTCATGATCGCCAAGCTCGAGGAATATCTCGAAATCTTTGAAGCCAAGGATTTCCACGACGTCGTGATTTCCGCCAAGAGCATGGACCCAGCGCTCACCATCGATATCTACACCGAAATCTCCAAGCGATTCGATTACCCGCTTCACCTCGGCGTCACCCACGCTGGCCCCAAGGAAACAGGCTGCATCCGCAGCGTCGTCGCGCTCGGCACGCTCCTCGCCAACGGCATCGGCGACACCGTCCGAATCTCCTACGCCAGCGATCCCGTCTACGAAGTTCAGGACGGCCTCGAGATGCTCTACTGCCTCGGCCTGCGCACGCGCATCGGCGCGGAGCTTATCGCATGCCCTACCTGTGGCCGCATTCAGGTTGATCTTTTCACGCTCGTTCAGGATGTCCGCA
>DASZQE010000513.1:0-2541 GCA_035550175.1 Phycisphaerales bacterium
ATATCGAGAAGCCTGCCGCCATCTTCAAACATCTTCCAGGTGCGCTCCACGCATTCCCTGATGACGACGCGGGTCTCGCCGAGGAAATTCTGATCGATGCCGAAGCCTTGTTTTGCGCTGGCACGCAGCCGGGATTCGAAATCGTCAATGTTGATCATCTCACGTGGAACATAGATGCGGTCGCGCTCCAAGAAGTCACGCTTGATGTCCTGGATGTGGTTGGTCAACTGAAGAGCGGTGCAAATCTGGTCACTCGCCTTCAGTTTCCTGCTTGCATCCGCGCCTTTCAGCTCATCAAAGAGACCGAGCACGAGCCTGCCGACGGGATTTGCGCTGAGCTTGCAGTAGCCGATCAATTCGTCCCATGTCTGGTATCGCGTGACCCGCTGATCCATTTCAAAGGCGCTGATCAGGTCGGCGAATGGCTGCATTTCCAAAGCATGCTGCGTGATTGTGGGCTGAAGGGCGACGAAAACCGGATGGCGGGGGTTGCCTTCAAAGCACATCCGGAGCTCCTGCCTCCACCAAGCAAGGAGATCCGTGGCGCGGGCCCGGTCGCCGACTTCATCACCCAAATCATCAGACCATCTGCAGAAGGCGTATACGACCGCGAAATCGCCGCGCAAATCCCCGGGGACCACCGAGGTGAGAACCGAGAAGTTCTCGTAGTGGTTTTTTGCCAACTGAGCGCACCACCGGCGGGCGTCCTGCACGCTCATGGCTTCGCAGCGATCAGGCCCGTAAAGGGCCAATTGGTCGATTGTGTGCGCGGTCATTCCCCTTCAATGTACCGCCACCCGCCGACACCATCCAATACATACCGCTCGGCATCGGCCGGTCATCCCGCTATCATTGGTCCACAATTGCACCATGAAAATCATTCTCGCCAACCCCAGAGGCTTCTGCGCCGGCGTCTACATGGCTGTTGACGTTGTCGACCAACTGCTGGACCTTTGCCCGGACAAGCCTATTTACGTTTACCACGAAATCGTACACAACAAGCACGTTGTCGATGATTTCCGCCGACGCGGCGTCAATTTTGTAGACGACATTTCGGAAATTCCACCGAATTCAATCGTGGTCTTCAGCGCTCACGGCGTGAGTCCGGCGGTTCGCGAGCTTGCTGAGAGCCTGCAGCTCACGGCCATCGACGCCACGTGTCCGCTGGTCACGAAAGTCCATGCAGAAGCCATCAGGTATGCCCTGCGCGGCTACCAGATTCTCCTCATCGGACACATCGACCATCAGGAAGTCGTGGGGACACGAGGCGAAGCTCCGGAAGCGATCCAGGTTGTTCAGTCGGCGGAGGACATTCCGAACCTCATCATCAAGGACCCGAACAAGATTGTGTATCTCACCCAGACCACGTTGAGCATGGATGACGCGGATGTCATCATTGCCGCACTGCGCAAAGCGTTTCCGAACATCAAGGATCCGCCGAGCGAAGACATCTGCTACGCAACCACGAACCGCCAGACCGCGGTGCGGGCACTTGCTGACGACTGCGACCTTGTTCTGGTGGTGGGATCAAAGAACAGCTCGAATTCACAGCGGCTGCGCGAGATTGCCGCATCAAGCGGAACCACGGCGTATCTCATTGATGACGAATCGGAAATGCAGGATTCGTGGTTCAACGGTGTTTCCACGGTCCTTATTACAGCCGGAGCATCGGCGCCGGAGCACCTGGTGAAGGATCTCATCTTGACGCTCATCAACCGATACGGCGGCGAAGTGGAACAGCGCGACGTGCATCATGAAAGCGTGGAATTCGGCCTTCCCGGAACGCTGAAACGGTTCATGCGATCGAACGGCGTTGATCCAACGGGCCGGCGGATCGTGATGGACAACGCGGCATCCATTCAGGCCTGGCTTCAACAGAAAAATGTTCCCTGCAAGACCGTGGACCTCACGGTCGGGGCATCATCACACTGAATCGCGCCGCCATGCACCACGTTTTCGATCTCAACCCGACATCCCTGAGTGAGCTCTGCACCCAATGGCAGATGCCCCGACACACGGCGGCACAGATTTTCGACTGGGTGTATGCGAAGAAGATCATCGATCCGGCCAAGTTCTCAAACATTGCGGCGCGCCATCGGAGACATCTGGCGGAGAACCTTGCGTTTCACCAGAGTTCCGTCATCGAGACACATTCAGCATCGGACGGAACTCGCAAGATGCTGCTGCAGTGGCCGGATCGCGGACACCCATCAGCCACGAGTGAAGGCTCCACTGCGATTTCACTCCCGCAATCATCCGATCCGAATCGACAAGTCGAGTGCGTGATGATTCCCTCGCCGCCGCGATACACGGCGTGCATCTCGAGCCAGATCGGATGCCCTGTCGGCTGTCGATTCTGCGCATCGGGCCTTGGGGGATTGGACGGCAACCTGACGACAGGCCAGATCATTGAACAGGTACATCGATTGAACTGCCTTCGTGAAATTGATCGACTCACAAATATTGTATTCATGGGCATGGGCGAGCCTTTGGCGAACTTCAACGCCGTCACGTCCGCCATTCGCACCATCAATTCGCCAT
>DASZQE010000514.1:0-6189 GCA_035550175.1 Phycisphaerales bacterium
CGCAGACTGTGTCCGCACCAAGAAAAAGCGAGTTCCCCGCGTGCATGAGTGTTGATTCATTGCGAGCCACATTTGCCGCCTTCAAGTATGCCAAGGCCATGACCCATTCTGTCGGCGAGACGTTTCCGGGATTTAGCACGCCATCATTCACCGTCGGCGGGCAAACACTGCATTCATAGCCGGCACGCTCCAAGAGCTGCTTCCGCCTGGGCGATGAACTGGCCAGCCAGATATGCGGATGCGGGTTCACGGGAGCGCGTGTCCCATCGGCGATTCTTTTTTCTCCGCTGAACGAGTCATCTCGTCATCGATTCGCTCGACAACATCTGACGTCTCGATCAATCGCATAAGCGAATCCCGCAACCGCGAGCTTTTGAAATTGATCTCCTCCCCTTCCCGTGGCGCGTACTTCCGCACAACAGATTCCGGCCGATTGTACGGCCCGACGATGGCGGGGTCCGTCGGCCCAAAGAGGGCCACGCAGGGGCGATCGAATCCCACGGCGATGTGCAGCGGAGCTGAATCGTTGGCGATCACGAGCGAGGCGGAGGCAATCACCGCCATGCTGCCTGCAAGCGTGGTCTGGCCGACCAGGTTCACCAACTGCATGCCGTGCGGCGGTTGAGCATCAAGCAGCGGCTGAACCTGTGCCAGCTCGGATGCCGACCCCACCACCACTGCAGCATCAAATCCGCGCTCGTGCAGTGGTTCTAATAGCTCAGCAAATCGTTCGATCGGCCAGCGTTTGGATAGCCATCGGCTCGTCGGCGCAAGCACCGCGTACTTTGAGCCGCCGAGTCCAAGCTCACCGCGAAGGTCCACCCAGGAATCCGCGTCTTCCTGCTTCAGATAGAGCGCCATGTCCGGCACGATCGGGATGTGCAGGCAGGCAAGCAATGAGAGCATGGAATCCACCGTGTGAACCGGCTTGGCGTCGGCATTGCGGTTCCCGCGAATGCGATCCGGACCGGGATGGCGGATGTTGTACCCAAGCCAGCCGAGCTCCCGTGCGGCGCGGTGTCCGACTCGTCGTGAGGCACCGGTAACCTTCGCAATCAAACCGCTTCTTCCCAAGCCTTGGCAATCGATGGCGATGTCATAGTGCGTCCGCCTCAATTTGGTCAGCCACTGAACGAGTTCCCACGCCGCAAAGGGATTATGCCACCAGGTGGCGAAGCGGTGCCTTGGAAACGCCACCACCGATGAAAGTGCCGGATGGGCGCTGATTGCCGGTGCGAAGTCATCCTGAACCACCCAGTCGATTTCAGCTTCCGGAAACGCCTGCCGAAGACTCGCCAGAACCGGCACCGTCCGACAGACATCACCCAAGGCGCTGGGGCGAATAATCAAGATACGTTGGGGCGGCGAGGTGGGTGACATTGATTCCGCAATGAGCGTCTGGAAATGAGTGAGAACTAATGAATTGAATTCTCTGACAAACTGACCTTGAACACGGCAATTTGGCGCCATTCTTCCCGGCTCGAATCCCATGATTGAGCATGAAAGCAACCGTACGCCGACTTCCCGCGAACACACTGTATGCGGAGTTGTGGTTTTCGTGCCTCCGACCGGTTACCGGACAAACTCTTTTGAAAGGATTCACCCCAGTCCGCAGATTTGCCGAGCGTATTGCGGGTATCGAGTTAGGATGTATAACAGTGCCGCGAAAATCCAACCGCTGCGGGTCGGCAAGGGAACACCTGTCACCGATTCGAATCAGCCCAACGGACCTGGAACTGTTGCATTGAAGGACACCAAGTCTTCAAAGACGCCATCGGCCAAGAGCCCCACTGAACCTGAAGTCCTTCCGCTTGAAGATACCAGCGAGGGCTCCACCCAAGCTGTCAATTCATCCGCTTCACGGACATCGCCTGCTGTGAGCTCCTCACGCAGTCGGGGAGACACTTCGGGCAGCGAAGGCTCAGCCAGCGGCGGTTTTGAAACGATGCTGGGCGACATCGTGCTCAACAGCGGATTGCTTTCCAGCGAAGAGCTTGATGAATGCAAGAATGAGATTCGCACTTCCAAGGAGAAAGGCGACCTCAAGACGCTCGCGGACATTCTCATTGAGCAGGATTACCTCACCAATCGTCAGTTGCAGCGATTCCGAAGCGACTACGAATCCAAACGCTCTGTTCAGCGCATCCCCGGGTATCGCATCAGCCGCAAGCTCGGCGCAGGCGCGATGGCGACGGTGTACCTTGCGGATCAACTCAGTCTCGGCCGACCCGTTGCGATCAAGGTTCTTCCTCGCAAGTTTTCCTCAAATGCGAAGTTCATTGAGCGGTTCTATCAGGAAGGCAAGGCCGCAGCGCAACTCAATCACCCGAACATTGTTGCAGCCTACGACGTCGGCCAGGCGGGCGAACACCACTATTTCGTCATGGAATATGTGGATGGCCCGACGCTGTATGACAAGCTCATCAGCAAGAAGCGCATTGAAGAGCCCGAAGCACTCAAGATCATCCGCCAGGTTGCTCTCGCACTTCAGCATGCACACGAACGCGGCTTCATTCACCGTGACATCAAGCCCAAGAACATCATGATCAACAGTTCGGGAGTGGTGAAACTTGCAGACCTCGGATTGGCGAGGGCGCTTTCGGACAAGGAGGCGGCCGCCGCAGAAGCGGGCCGGGCGTACGGCACACCGTATTACATCAGTCCGGAGCAGATTCGCGGAGAGGTGAAGATCGGCCCTGCCGCGGACATCTACGGCCTCGGCGCCACGCTGTATCACATGGTCACCGGCAAGGTTCCATTTGAGGGAAAGAACCCGTCTGCCGTCATGCACCGTCACCTCAAGGATGCACTGGTGCCGCCGGATCACCTCAACCCGAAGCTGTCTGCGGGCACGGCGCTGGTGATCGAAATGATGATGGCCAAGAATCCGGCTGATCGTTACCAGAACGCCAAAGACCTCATCCACGACCTGGATCTTGTGATCAAAGGCGAGCCCCCCCACTTCGCACGAAAAAACATTGACCTTTCCGCCGTGGCGACCAGTATCGCCACCACTGCGGCGCTCCACCCCACCATTGTTCAGAAGAAGGAAACCCCGAAAGCGCCGAGCCTGTTTTCCAACCCGATCTTCTCGGTCATCTTGATTCTGCTGGGCGTCAGCGTGCTGGTGAACGTCCTTATGATCGTGCTGATGTCGATGAAGTAAGCCTTTGCAGCATCGAGTCTTGGGCGCTGGGCAAGCCTTGTCTGGCAATCGCTGTTTGCACCATGAAAAATGCATAAGGGAGCGAAAGTGTCGCTTGCGCCGATGCCTTGCGCCATTTTGACCGATACCATATTCACCATGGAACTCTACATCGACACCGCGAACATCTCCGAAATCCGTCAGGCTGCTGAAATGGGCGTCCTTGATGGCGTCACCACCAACCCATCACTTGTCGCGAAGGAAGGCGTCGATTTCCACACCCGCCTGAAGGAAATCGTCAAGATCGTTCATGGTCCGGTCAGCGCCGAGGTTGTGTCGCTCACGCACGAGGAGATGATTCGTGAAGCTGAGCCGTTGATCAAGCTCGCTGACAACATCGTCATCAAGCTTCCCTGCACGGTCGATGGGGTGAAGGCGTGCAAGACCCTCTCCGACCGCGGGATCAAAACCAACATGACGCTTTGCTTCCAGCCCTTGCAGGCGCTCATGGTCGCCAAAGCCGGCGCGTTTCTTGTCAGCCCGTTTGTCGGTCGCGTGGATGACATCGCCGGCGAAGGCATGGACCTCATCAAGCAGATTCGCGTCATCTATGACAACTACGGGTACAAGACCAAGATTCTCGCCGCTTCAATCCGTCACCCGCTGCACATGGTGCAGGCGGCAACAATCGGCGCGGACGTCGCGACAGTTCCATTCTCGGTGATTCAGCAGATGATGAAGCACCCGCTCACCGATCAAGGCCTCGCAAAGTTCCTTGCTGACTGGGAGAAAACCAAGTCACAAGCGCCAAAAGCGAACGCTCAGAAGGTCGGCGCTCCGGCGATGGCGTGATCGGTCGTGGACACTTCCCCCACATCTCCAAATCCAGGCACGAAACCACGAAAAAATGAAATGCCGTCAATCCCCACAATTGCGGCATTTATCGTTGGATTGATCGCCCTGGCCACCTCCGCTCGGAGTTGCGGGAACAATCCATCGCCAAACGACGCCACAGGTTTCTGCCTGATCGCTGCGGCACTCGCATTCGGACTTGCGGCCCTCTCTACTTCCCGTCGGTGAAGCCATGATCGCAATTCAACCTCGCAGCTATTTCTGCTGATCGCGGCTCGCCATCAACGGCTTCGGCGCTGCCGGCGTGAACGTCAACGGCAGATCCACGTAGAACGTCGCGCCGTGACCGGGTTCAGACACGAACGAAACCGTCGCGTGCAGCAGCTGCGCCAATTCCCGGCAAATCGCGAGCCCCAGGCCGGTGCCCGTGTGTTCGCGCGTGTGACTTGAATCCAGTTGCCGGAATTTCTGGAACATGAGTTCCTGCATGTCATAGGGAATGCCCGGCCCGGTGTCCGCCACCCCGATGCGCACGCCTGTTGCGTTATCGTGAGCGGTCGTGCGATCCGCTGTGATCGTGACTGCGCCGCCCACCGGCGTGAATTTGATCGCGTTTGAAAGGAAGTTGTAGAGAATCTGCTGCAGCTTGCCCGGATCCGTCTCAACAATCGGCATCCGCTGATTCGTCGCAGGCGGCAAGCGCAGGGTGATGTTGCGAGCATCAGCCTGAGGCCGCATGATTCCTGCGAGCCCTTCGATCAGATCCACAATGGAGGTCGGCTCGATGTTCACTTCCATTCGGCCCGCTTCGATCTTCGCCATGTCAAGCAGCTCGTTGATCATGTCCAGAAGCGAACGGCCCGAAGTCAGAATGTTGTTCACATATCGCAGCCGCTTGGGGTCCGAGTCCTTGTCGGATCGCGCAGATTCCTCAAGAAGCTCCGCGAATCCGATGATGGAATTGAGCGGCGTGCGAAGTTCATGCGAGACCGTCGCCAGAAATTCCGACTTGAAGCGGTTGGATTCGTAGAGACCGACGTTGGCTTCCGCAAGCTCATTCAGCTTCAGGTCCAGGCTTTCATTGAGCGCCCGCAACTTTGACTGCCCCTGGTCCACGCGGTCAAGCATCGAATTGAAATCCTCAGCGAGTTGCTGGAACTCATCGCCGGTTGGAATGGCCGCACGGGCGGACAGGTCGCCGGACTGCACGCGGGATGTGACTTCACGCAGCGCGCGCACAGGCGAGAAAATGAGCTTGGTGAGAATGAAGTGAAAGACGAGACCCGCCAGCGCCGCTGCGATGATTCCCGCAGTGATGATGAAGACGCGAGAAAGCAGAAGCTGACCTTCTGCAAACGGGCTTGTCCGCTCAACCACCAGCACGCCGCGAAGAGGATCAACAATCGTGGGATCAAATGCGCTTGGATGAAGCATGCTTACGGATCGATCCCGCACGGTGCGGAGATTCGACTCTCGCACCGCGCGCGCGTAGCGGTACACCGTCCGTCCGTGAACGCGCTGCGATGACGAAAACTCCTGCGATTTCGATGAATCCGAGAATTTTCGGAACGCTTCGGCGAGAAATGCCTGTTCAGGATCGTTCGTGTCGATGTCCTTCACCATCACCAGAGACAGCGTCAGCAGATTTTCCGGCGGACTTGCAGCGTTTTCAGGCGAAGTCGTCGTTGCGGATGAGGAAATGATCGTGGATACGGATGAATGTTCCACCGAGCTCAGGTGGATCCGGTCATTCAGCCAAGCGTCGGCAAGTTGCCGGGCGATCTCCAGTTGTGATTGCGAAACCATCGAGCTGGTCCGCATCCACGGCACGCTCAATGCCGCAAATAGAATCGCAATGATCGCGCACCCGAACAGGAGCTGGCATTTGTTCGCAAGACTGATGCCCGACAGCATCGATGGAGATCGCATGGCTATCAGTGTAGGAAAAATGCCGGTTCAGCGAATCAGCCGACCCACTCCGCGGGCCATTCTCCGCATTTCCCATTCATCTCTCTCGCATTTTTTGCAAGCAGATATTCCGCCTGCCCCGCACCCCACGCAGCCACCACATGATCCCGCAGAATGCAGCGGTGGTTTCCGATCGCTTGCGAAGTCACCTGTTCCGATGTTCTCACGAGGGGGGGGTGTGCCCCGCGCACGCCTGATGCGCAACTGGTGTAGCCCGCTTGATA
>DASZQE010000515.1:0-1795 GCA_035550175.1 Phycisphaerales bacterium
CGAGACGTTTGCGGAATGTGCGCGGCAGCATTTCGGGGGAACGCTTGCGGGCACGTTGAACGTGACGGCTGGATGCGGGGGCATGGGCGGAGCGCAGCCGTTGGCGATCACGATGAACGATGGCGTGTGCCTGATGGCGGAGATGTGCATTGAGCGGCTGGAGAAGCGCAAGCATGACCGATACCTCGATGTCATCGAACGCGACCTGGGCAGGGCGATTGCGAGCGCGATCGAGGCGAAGAAGAGCAAGAAGGCGGTGTCGATCGGCTGGCTGGGGAATGCAGTTGATCTGCTGCAGAAATTGATAGAGATGAAGATCACGCCGGACACGCTGACGGACCAGACTTCGGCGCACGATCCGCTGAACGGGTATTACCCGCAGGGGTTGACGCGGGAGCAGGCGGACGGTCTGCGGAAATCGGATGCTACGGGATATCAGAAGCGGTCATTCGAGACGATGGCTCTGCACGTGAAGCTGATGCTTGAACTGCAGAAGCGCGGCGCGAAGACGTTTGACTATGGCAACAACATCCGCCAGCGCGCGAAAGACCACGGCGTGGCGAACGCATTTGATTTTCCGGGATTCGTGCCTGCGTACATTCGCCCGCAGTTCTGCGTGGGGCGAGGGCCGTTCCGGTGGGCGGCGCTTTCAGGCGAGGCGAGCGACATCAGGGTTACGGATGAAGCGATTCTGGAGTTGTTCCCGCCGAACAATGCGAATAACCAGTCGCTGCACCGCTGGATCAAGCTGGCGCAGGAGCGCGTGGCATTCCAGGGGTTGCCGGCACGAATCTGCTGGCTGGGGCTGGGCGAGCGCGACAAGGCAGGATTGAAGTTCAACCAGCTTGTGCGCGAGGGGAAGGTGAAGGCTCCGATCGTGATCGGGCGGGATCATCTGGATTGCGGAAGCGTGGCGTCGCCGAACCGGGAGACGGAGGCGATGAAGGATGGCAGCGATGCGATCAGCGATTGGGCGCTGCTGAATTTCGCAGTGAACATCGCATCCGGCGCATCCTGGGTTTCATTTCATCATGGAGGGGGGGTGGGCATCGGGTACTCGCAGCATGCGGGCCAGGTGGTGGTGTGTGACGGCACGCAGGAAGCGGATGAGCGGATCAAGCGCGTGCTGATGAATGACCCGATGATGGGGATTTTCCGGCATGCGGACGCGGGCTATGAGTTGGCGCGGAAGTGTGCGGAAGAGCAGGGTGTGAAGATTCCGATGGAGCGAGGCGACAATGTCTGAATGGCGCAAGAAAGCATACGAGATGTTCGGCTTTGAGTCTGGAGCGTACAGCTACAGCCAAGGCAAGACGCAATTGTTCGCTGATCTGTTTGAAATGGCGCGAAAGGCGAGTACGACATGCGATTCGAGTCGACTTGATCGCGTGTTTGAGTTTGTAATGTGGGCCAATCAGCAGACCGCCGAGAACTTGCGCTCGGCAGCAGATATCGTGTTCTTCATTCCCCTGTTTCGAGATGCGGCGTTGCTGCACGAAGCGCAGTCGCGTCTCCCGGAACCGCTCTTGACTTCAAAAAGACGACTGACCGGGGAGGCTGCAAAGGTGCGTGCTGATGAACGACCCGATGATGGGGATTTTCCGGCATGCGGACGCGGGATATGAGTTGGCGAGGAAATGTGCGGAAGAGCCGCATGTGAAGATTCTGATGGGGTGAGCCTTGACTGAATCGATCGCAAAGTTTTCGCCTGGGTTCCGATTCTCAATGAT
The DNA here is from genome assembly GCA_035550175.1 of Phycisphaerales bacterium. Lineage (GTDB taxonomy): Bacteria > Planctomycetota > Phycisphaerae > Phycisphaerales > SM1A02 > DASZQE01. The sequence continues at coordinate 1,731 of DASZQE010000515.1, forward strand.
GGATGCGGTGGTGCTTGTCATTGGCGCAGCTGCGACGGGTGCTCTGACGTGTTTTTCATATGGAT
>DASZQE010000516.1:0-4058 GCA_035550175.1 Phycisphaerales bacterium
CGAGGCAAGTCGGCGCAATCGACCTGCTCGCGTACATCACCGCAGCAGGCCAGCCCGCGCTTCGTGATGCCGTCATGAAAATTCTTTCCGATTCCGCATCGCTTCGCTCCCGCGCCAATCACGTGCTGCAGCAATCGCTTATTGCGGAGCGCACGCTCACGCAGTTGTGGCGACTTCGCATGGCGCTGCCCGCATCCGTGGCGATGAATCCGCTTTGCGATCACATCACGCTTGCCCACGCCGCGAAATCCCACGGCACGTCCATCACGCCCTTCTCATTCAGGTCTCAAATTGCGCTCGTGCTTCTGGCGCCCAACGCGGAATTCAAACCGCAGGGCGAAGCGGCCGCATCTGTCGTGAAATCCAGTGATTTCGCCAATCGTCTCAACGCGCTCAATCCGGCGGAACCGATGAAATACTTTGAACTCGCGGAGGAAATTGCTGACCAGGCGGCTGATGAAGCCGATCTCGCACTCGCTCGGCGACTGTACGGGTTGGCTGCAGTTCTTGATCCGGACAAGCTCGCGCTCAGTTCCTGCCTTGCGCTTGCTCAACTCGCGCCGGCGGACGCAGAAAAACGCCGACTGCTTGCGCTCGCTTCCATTCTCAACACATCGCTCCTGCAATTCCCGAATCTGGCGGTGTCACAGGAAGATATAGACCCTGGAGCCGCATTCGCTGTGAGCCAAGCCATTGCGCTCTATCGTGCGGGCGAAGGGCCCCGCGCCTTGTCTGCGTTGAAGGCTCCCGGCGCCGAAGCGCTGCTGCAATCGGTCTCGGAGTATCTGCCCGGCGGAATCAATCGCTTCAAGCAGGATTGTCAGCTCTACCGAGGCCAGCGCGCCCCCGCGTTGTTGCCGGTTGAAGTTGACACACTGCTCAAGCTTGAGTTCGCGCTGCTGTCCGGAACCGACCGCACGTGGTCTTCGGACCTCATGCTCTCCAAGGGAATTCCACTCGTTGAAGTCGATCCCAATCATCTAGCAGACACGCTCGGCGTTGACGCGGAGCGCCCCATCTATCGCAACGGGATGTGGCTCGAGCGAGGCCGATAAACCGCTGCTGAACATTCAGATGCTCGATATTTTCAGACACACAATGGCGGGAATCACGGTTTTTGCCGAATTATCCACACAACGTCTCGATAACGATCGCATCGGACCCTCGACAAAATCGACTCACCACGCCGCTCCGTGTACCATCACGCTTCAGGCACGCTGCTGGTCCTGGCGTTGTTTCGCTGCATCGCGGCCGCCTGATAGCCCACTGAATGATCCGTATGCCAACGAATGTACAAACACACACCGCCGCGATTCCGACGGTGGATCTCGCGTCCGCTTCAATTCTGCTTGTGGATGACAACCTGCAGAATCTTGAACTCATGCAGGCGTACCTCGAAACTCTTCCCTGCCGGATTCGCGTCTGCCGCGACGGGCAGGAAGCTCTTGAGCTTATCGCGGAGGACACGCCGGATCTGGTGCTGCTCGACGTGATGATGCCTCGCGTGTCGGGGTTTGAAGTGTGCCAGAAGATCAAGTCCAATCCCGCCACTCGAGATGTCGTCGTCATCATGGTGACGGCCTTGCACGAAGTTGCGGACTTTGAGCGTGCGGTTGAATCCGGCTGCAATGACTTCATCACCAAGCCGGTGAACAAACTGGAATTGATCACGCGGGTACGCTCGCTTCTTGAACTCCGGCTTATCAAGCAGCGATACTCACAGCTCCTGGCGTTGAAGCATCGCAACACGCCGGATGATCGATCTTCAACAACGCATTCGCTGGAATGACGAGCCCCCTACGTTCGCACACATCTGAAGACGTCGCGAACCTGTCGCGATGCCGGCTCGTACGGAAATCTCTTTCCAATTCAAGGATTTGTTCTATCCATGACTACCGCATCCTTCCCGCAGAAAGCACACAGCATTGAAATTCTTGACGTCGTCGGCGAGGAAATTCGCGTTCTGGCCGACTCCAGCTCCACGCGGGGCCAGTGCTTCATCTTTGAAGACATTTCTCCGCCGAGCGGTGGTCCGCCCTTGCACACACACACTCGCGATGACGAGTTCTTCTACATCCTCGAAGGCTCCGTGAAATTTGTCATTGACGGCGTCGAATCCATCGCTCGCGCAGGTGAATTCCGTCACGCTCCGCGCGGCAGCATCCATGCATTCATGAACATGGGGCCTGGAAAGAGCCGCATGCTGATCACCTGCACTCCCGCAGGCCTTGAAACAGCATTCCGCGAAGTGGATGCCTTGAACCGTGCGGGCAAGATGACTCCAGAAACATTGACAGCCGCCTTCAAGAAAATTGAACTTGATATTGTCGGCCCGCCGCTGAGCGCGATGGAGCGGTTTCATCAAGGAAACGAGCAAACCAGCACAATCACTTCGCAAGTTTTCTAAGCCCGGCGCGGTCAAACTCGATTGACTCGCCGACTTTGAATCCCAATTTCTTTGTCTCGCCTGCCGCCACTTCAATGGCAAATACAGCCGGACCCTTGCTGGAATAGGTCTTGAGCCTTGTTTCGTACGCCATGAGCGGCTCGCCGGGTTCCTGCAGCGGTTCACGCTTCATTTCGTGCATCGCCGTGATGATCCCGTGTGCATCCAGAAAGATGACGTCGATGTCCATCGCACAATTCTTCATCCAAAAGTTCAGCACGTGCTCTCGCGGGTAAATGAACAGCATGCCCGTGTGCGTCTCGAGGTGATCGCGATTCATCAGACCGATCTCGCGCGCCTTGTCGTCCGTGGCAAGTTCAAGTGAATAGTCGATTCCCTTCAGCCTGAGGGTGACATGCGGCACTTCCGGCTGCGATGCGGCCGGTTGCGAATCAGCAGGTTGCGAAGCAGACGGGCGAGATCCTGCGCCCTGTGAACCGGCTGTCAGCAGTGCAGAGAAGCCCGCAGCGCAAGAAAACATCGCGCCGATGGAGATTGCCGGCGCGATGAGAACGCACAATGGAATCTGAATTGCTTTCACGACGTCAGCATAGCATCGACATCATGCGTATGACCGCATCACGCCGATCACCACGCCCTGCACTTTGCAATCTTTTACGATAATGGGTTCAAACTCCGGGTTGGCCGGCTGCAGGCGGATGTGATCCGCTTCCTTGTAGAACGTCTTCAGCGTTGTTTCGCCGTTGGCCAGCAGCGCGACGACTCGCTCGCCATTGCGTGCGGTTTCACGCCGTTCAATGATGACGTAGTCCCCGTCGAGAATGCCTTCGTCCTTCATGGATTCGCCGTCAACCTGCAAGGCAAAGCACCCCGCGCGCTGCTTGCCAAGGCGCGATCCGAAGAACTGCTCCAGGTTGAGCTGATCATTCTGCGCGAACTTCTCGATCGGATACCCAGCGGCAATCTTGCCGACCAGCGGGAATGTCAGCGGCTGAGATTCATCAGGAACCGATGCGTCATCGTTAAGCGACAAAGAGCGAGCCTTGTTGGCTTCGCGCTTGAGCGCTCCCTTTTTGATAAGGGCTTCGACGTGCTCGAAGACGGTGACCTTGCTGATCCCAAGTTCGTCCGCGAGTTCCTGCATCGTCGGCGAATAGCCGCGCGTGATTCGTGAAGTGCGAATCAACTGAAGAATCTTCAATTGCTTGGGGGTCAGGTTCATATTCATACTCCTTCAAGACAAATATTGCTTCGTCCCCTTCCACGCTCTTGAACGAAGCGGTGTTCTCCCCCGTCACTGGATTGATTGACGGCCCAGCCATCGCAGGGTGCGCCGCTGCCGGTGCGGCAACAGCTCCTGCGACATCCACGGCCGATGGTTTGATTTTTTCAGCGAATCGATACGCCATGTGTGCAGCAAGCTTTGTAAGTCCCGCCACCAGATCCGAAAGCCGGAATCCATAGGTGTCATCCCCGGAATCGGTTCCACATGTCCGCGATTGCACAGGCAGCGTGTTGCCTGCCTGACAGTCCGTTCGGAGCACCAATCGCATGTTTTCGGATTGAGGATCATCTGCGGGAATTTCCGGAACGATTCGGGTATTGACCGAGAAGAAGCGACGCGAATACTCACCACCTGGGCCGGTCTGAA
>DASZQE010000517.1:0-9726 GCA_035550175.1 Phycisphaerales bacterium
TCGCGGTTCTCTCGCTCAGTAAACCTTGCCTGCCGGTCGTTCGGGCCGCCTCGCCCCGCGTCCTCGCCTTGTCCGCGTTCCCCCTGCCGATTGCGACTGGAACCCCCGCGCCCGCGCTCCTCTCGATCCATCCGCCTGCGAACCTCTTCCTCATTCATTCCCCGCAGCGGATCACCATCCCCACGATCGTCACGCTTCGCGGCTTCGCGCCCCTCATCACGTCTTCCTCTTCGCCCCTCATCGCCTCGACCTCGCTCAGCCTGCCTCTCACCACCGCCGGTTCGCCCGTTTCGCCGCATCTTCTCCGTGCGCGGAGCCGGCACTTCCGTCGTCAACGCTGCCGGCTTCGGCGCATCCTCCGGCTTCATCAATTCCTCAATCGGCACCGCGATTTCCCGTCCCCCTTCCTGCCCCTCTCCGCCTTCCAGCCTGACCAGCGCCAGTTGCACCAGAATCTTCGTGTCGATCACCACCCCCACCCCCTCCGCCGTGCCCACGCGCGTCCCCTTGGCCGGCAGCTTCGCCTTCAATTCCTGATACGTCGCATCCTCATACCGCAGACAGCACATCAGCCGCCCGCACCGACCGGAAATCTTCAACGGGTCCAGCGTCCCCTTCTGCTGCTTCGCCTGTCGCATCGAAACCGGCTTCAGCACCTTCAGAAAATTCCGGCAGCAGCAGTGCTGTCCGCACTTCTCATAATCCGCGTTCAATCGCGCCTCATCGCGCGCGCCGACCTGCCACAGCTCAATGCGCGTCTTGAATTCGTCGGCCAGCTTCGTCGCCAGCTCTCGAAAATCCACCCGCGCCTCGCTCATGTAATAAAATGTCAGCACTTCCCCGCCCAGAATCGGTTCCGCATCCACAATCTTCATTCCCGGATTGAGCTGCCCGGCATGCTCTCTCGCAAATCGCAAAGCGCGCGTCTTGTCCGTCTGCATCGCTGAGTTCGCGTTCATGTCCTCAATCGTCGCCACACGCAGCACGCGCCCGTTCGTGTGAAACGGATACTCCCTCCCCCCGCTGTTCTCGATGTAATCCAGCATCTCCTTGCGCGAGACGCTCTTGCTGCACCCGCTGTTGCTGCACGTCGTGGTCAGCATCTCCGCCAGCTCCGTTCCGCGGTGCGTGCGCACCACCAGCTTGCTCCCGCATCCGGGCTTGGCGTCCCCGCTGTACGGAAACTCCCCGATCATCTTCATGCAGCCGAACTTCACGACCACGCTCTTGGGCGGCGCAAGCCGCGCGTACAGATCCTCGTCACTCAACGCGCTTCGCGTTGCAGGGTCGGCTTCCTTCTCAAAAACTGGCAACGGAACAATCGGCATGCTTCATCCATCAACCATTCAGGCTTGGGCTCGTCCGAATCAAAATCCGGAGAAGACTCGCAATTCGCATGATACAGCCTCCGCTGCGCAATCTCAGCGACGACTTCCATGCGGTTCCCCTCGCGCCGATGGATGCCGCGCATGAAAAAGGCGTCCGAAGACGCCTGTGTGCTCCATGATCCAACTTCAACTCAATTCCCGGATTTCTCGCCCGAATCCGGCGCCGATGCCGGTTCCGGTGCGGGATGCAGCCACAGCTTGTCCAGCAGCGGCGCCAGCGCGTCATCAGGCGCCGCCTTCGCAATCGCGTCCACACCCTGTTTGATGGCCGCCGCATCATTCGTCAAATGCCCGATATACGCCAGCACTAACCCGTTGTCCGCAGGAGTCTGGCCTGCGGTAATCGCCGCGCTCAGCGAATCCTTGGCCTGCGTCAGGAATCGCTCCGAAGGAAGCAGCGCCGGCGCGTAGCGGGCATCGATCATTTCCGGATGCGAAGAGAATAGTGAGTGCAGCGTTGCCGACGCCGTGGCATACACGCCCGCGCCAAGCTGTGCGTTCGCCATGCCCGCGAGCGCCATCGGCTGATCCGGCGTGATCTGCAACGCCCGCATGAATGTCCGCTCAGCCTGGAAATACTGTCCCGCGCGAAGCTGGCTCTCGCCTTGCCCGACCAGTTCATTGAATCGATCCGGATGATCCGCAGAATATCGATCGATGACTTCATGATGGCTGATCATCTTTGAGAAGTCTTCGAGCTGCGACGCGAGATCTTTCCCGGGGTCGGTGCTGGCGTTCGATTTCTTTTCGCCGTCCGGCGACTGTGCGTCTTCCAGATCGCTGTTTTCAAGTGGGTTGTCGCTGGAATTTTTCTGAGTGTTCGGCTTGCCGCTGTTCTGCAGGCGCTTGCGCCACTCGTCATACCGCTTCTGCAGCTCCTCCGTGGAGTTGGGGGCGGGCTTCGCGTTCTTGTCGCCGGCGCTGTTCTTGTCCCCGCTCTCTGAGCCGTCCTGTGTGGTCTCGGGCTTGTTTTCAAGTTGCGTGAACTGATCCGCAACGTGCTCAAGAATCTTCTTGTAGTTGTTGTTGATGGTGGATGCGAATGCCTGCTGGTCCGCCGTGACATCCGTGCGCGTGTCGTCAGCAAGATTGTCGAAGCGAGTCTCGAAACTCGAGCCGACCGGCGATTTCTCCGCATCATCCTTCGCCTTCTGCTTGTTCTTCTGCCGTTCCAGTTCCTGGTCCTGCTCCAGACGGGCTCGATCCATCATGGTGAGCCCGGGGATGGACGAAACCGGATCAACGAACTCGTACGTGAAACCACGAGCCGGCGACGCCGTGAACACGAACTTGTTCCCGTACTTGTCCTGCGCGCCGGAAATCCAGCGAGGCTGGTAGGCCGTCTTGTCCTGCTCAACCTGCGTCTGCGAGATCGTGTACTGATTCACGCGCATGCGCGCTGCAGACAGACTGATGTCCGGCGACGTGATGATGGTGGACCCGCTGCCGAGCGCGGGAGTGGGAATCGTCGTCGGTCGATCATATTGCAGAATGCCCATGCTCTGGCCGTAGCGGAGCTGGTCGTAGCGTTCGCCGAAGGAATACAGCGTGGGATCGGACCATGCCGAATCCGCGAGAAATCGGAACAGCGCATCTGACCCGACAACCCCTCGGAAATCTCGCTCCGCTGTGTAGCCGACCGTTCCGCGGAAGCCGCGTCCGCCTGCCACGTTGCCCGTCACGATGTCATTCCGTGCCCGGAAGTCCTCTTGCGGAGTCGGCGCGTTGTATCGCCCGCGCGTCGAAAGATTGGCATCCAGCGCATCGCCGTTCCCCAGCGCGTTCTGTGCCGATGCGGATGAAGCGAATGACAACGCGGCAACCGATGCGATGAGCGTTGTCGTCAGAATGCTGCGAGGTGTGAATGGTGTGTGCATCGCGAACTCCAATTGGCTCTGCCAGTCACCCTCAACGGCTCTCTGGCACTCTTCCTCAAGCTGAACGTATCAACCGACCCTCTGTGAGAGAAAATCGGCCAAGCTGATCAATTCTATACGTTGAATCCCGCAAGGACGTTTGCCAATTTGTGAAATGGTTGGGGGAAGTTCGGGGAGGCTATCGGCCGCTCAACCCCGACACCGACTAGATGGGTGGAAATTGAATCAAAATCAGCTTCAGGAATCAGCGTGAACCCTCCATCATGCTGAAGTCAGCAGCGTTCAGCACCGTGTTGAAAAAAGTTCTGGCACTCGTCGTGATATGCACAGCAGCAGGGTGTGCCGTCAATTGCGTGTTAATCGTCTTGTGTGCGGCACATGAGCAACACAGCGGTCAACGAAAATTGATTCACATTGATCGCGCGACTTCGGAAGCGAACTGGCCGGCAGGCATGGACATCAAGAACAGCTGCGAGGGAGTGATCTTCTACGGCACTGGTCCGTACGGATTCGGTTGTGATGCACTGTGTTTGAAGATTGATCGTCAGATTTCCGAAGGCGGATCTGGACCCAACATGGTTGTTGTGCATCGATTCGGCTGGCCGATGCGAGCCGCCTATTGGTCGGAACTCTATCCAACTCCGCATCCGCAGTTGATTACGCCTGCGACCGATGTGCCGAACTGGATGTATTGGAACAAGCGAACCTCCTGGCGACAGAAAATCCCCTTAAGCGCGTATTGGGGCGGCTTTGCGGTGAACACGGTGGTCTTCGCTGGAACGGCTTTTGTCATGTGGCTGCCGATGGGAATATGGAAGAGAGCCCGGCGAAAAGCGCGGGGAATGTGCGAGCGGTGCGGGTACGATTTGCGGGGAAATGTTGAGGGGAGATGTCCGGAGTGCGGAAAATGAGTCGAACCTGAAATGCGAATCGCAGTTCTTGAATTTTGTGAATCAAGGCGTGATCGTCGATTCGGATGACTCGTCACCCGAAGGCGGCACCACGCACGATGCAACACGATTCGCCAGCGATGGAAGATCACGCTGATCACAGCAGATCATGAAGTAGATGAGCTGCGAATCCGTGCATCGCTGCACCGACAGCTTGCATCGTGGATGCGGTTTCAAACTGTAGGTCTTGCCCGGCTCCATCCGGTTGATCACATCTTGATCAAACTGCCCGTTGTCCGGCACGATGAACACGCTGAAGAACGCGCGTCGATGATGCGCCGCCTGCGTGCGCCCGTAGATCATTCGCGCCGCACGCAGTGAACCCGGGAATTCGCTTTGGCATGCGCCCTTGAATTCATAGCCGAGATCGGAAAGATCAGCGATCGTGAAGCTCGGTCGGCCCAGCCAGTTCGCAATCTGCGTCTGGGCTTCATCCGCCGACTTCCAGCACAACAGATCCACCGGGAGATCCTTCGCTGACACAAAGCGATCGTGCTCTTCGTTCGCAAAAACCGCCGCCTGCGTGTTCAGATCCGCCGGTTGATTCGATGAGGCGTACGGAGCCACGCGATCAATGCGCGGACCGAAAATGCCGAAGAGCACGGCTCCAGCGACCAGCGCAAGGCTCGCGGCAACCGCAAAAATGCTGATGCGAGATCCGCTCCGCGACTGGGCGCCGCCGATGGTGGCGATTGGTGAATGGTCCGTCGCTCCGGCACTCGCCGCGCCGGAATCCGCGGCAATCGCGTCATGAATTCTGTCCGCAAGACCGGCAGGCGAAGTCGGTGCTTCGGACATGAGTGCATCAGCCACTCGTTTTCGAAGTTCCTGCTGGAATGCGATCTGTGCGCCGAGGTGCGGGTCGGCGGGTGCAGACGAAGCGGAACGGGGATCGCCTTGCGCGAATTCTTCGCCATCAGCGAGCAAACGGACGTTTTCAGCGTGATTTGATGACATTGCAGGACGGGGTGAAAAAGCCAGAAATCAGGAACTCAAGACAACCGGTAACAACTCTTGCAAAACCAGATGAACAACCAAAACCGACGCAAATCGACGAAACGAATGAGGGGCGGCCTCAGAACACTTAACCCGGTTTGAGGCGTTTTTCTTCTGCCAAAGCTGACAATTCGTGTTCAAGAATGGCGCGGGCACGGTGCAGACGGGACATGACGGTTCCTATCGGAACCGACTGGATTTCGGCGATTTCGCGGTACTTCAACCCTTCAACTCCCCAAAGCAACAAAACCGTCCGATATTCAGGTTTCAGCGACTCAATTGCGGTCTTCAGACGCTGATCCACATGATCCCAGTTCAAAGATGAAAGATCCCACGCCGGCGGCGGCTGATCGGGAAGATTGGCGGAAGCTGGCAAATCATCGGATTCCAATCGGGTCGGCCGATCGCGGGAAACCGAGGTGTAAAAGACGTTATGGAGGATTTTGAAGAGCCAGGGGCGGATGCCGCCGCCGGTTTCCTCGAAACGCTCCGATGCGCGGATGGCTTTGAGGTAGGTTTCCTGAACCAAATCCGAGGCATCATCCGGATGGCGCGCGAGCTGAAGGGCCATGCGAAAGACGGCGTCGATGTGCTGGAGGGCGAGTTGTTCGAAGGTGGTTCGGTCCACGGATGAACGTGCATGGTAGGGGAAGAAGAGGCTATGGGCTGTGTGCTATGGGCTTTGAACGAGGAACAAATTGGTCGTACGTAGGCGGATGGGTGTGAGGTCTAGGGTTGAGATTCGGGGATCAGGGTGGAAGAGCGGAGAGGCGGGCGGGGGTTACAATCGCGGGATGAATGAACGGAAGGCGATTTACGTCACCACGCCGATTTACTACGTGAATGACCGGCCGCACATCGGACACGTGTACACCACGACGGTGTGCGATGCGTACGCGCGGTTCATGCGGATGTGCGGGGAGGACGTGTTCTTTCTGACCGGGACGGATGAACACGGGCAGAAGGTGGAAAAGAGCGCGGCAGCGAAGGGTGTGACACCTCAGCAACTGGCAGACGAGAACAGCGCGGAGTTTGAGAAGACGCTCAGGAAATTCGGGCTGAGCAATGATGATTTCATCCGCACGACCGACCCGGAGCACATGAAGCAGGTGCAGGCGTATGTTCGCACGTTGAAGTCGAGCGGCGCGGTGTACCTGGGTGAGTTCGAAGGCTGGTATGACGAGGGGCAGGAGGAGTATTACACGGAGACAAAGGCGAAGGATCTGGGATACAAGAGCCCGGTGAGCGCCCGCCCGCTCGTGAAAGCGAAGGAGAAGAATTACTACTTCAAGCTGAGCGCGTTTCAGGGGAAGCTGGAGGAGTTGTTCAAAGCCCGGCCGGATTTTGTGCGGCCTGAGGCGCGGAGGAACGAGGTGCTGGGGCGATTGAAGGAGGGGTTGCAGGATGTGCCGGTGAGCAGGACGAATTTCCGGTGGGGCGTGGAGATGCCTGATGATCCGGAGCACGTGATCTACGTGTGGATCGATGCGCTGTTCAATTACATCACGGCGCTGGGGCTGGTGAAGGGGAGCGGATGCGCAGGCAAGAACGGGAAGGGTGCGGGCGATTCACGGAGGAAATACTGGCCGGCGAAGTATCACGTGATGGGGAAGGAGATTTTGTGGTTTCACGCGGTGATCTGGCCGGCGTTGCTGATGGCGCTGGAGCTGGATCTGCCGGAGTGCGTGTACGCGCATAGTTTCTGGATCCGCGACGGGCAGAAGATGAGCAAGAGCCTGGGGAATTTCCTGGACCTGGAGGCGATCACGGGATTCCTGGACAGGTATGGACTGGATGCGTGGCGGTATTACATGGTGACGCAGGGGCCGCTGGGCGCGCAGGACGCGAACTTCAGCGACACGCATTTTCACGAGGTGTATACGACGGACCTGGTGAACACGGTGGGGAACTGCGCGAGCAGGGTGACGGCGATGATCGGGAAGTATTTTGACGGAGTTGTGCCGGGGGATGCAGGGGCGGGGCCCAGGAATGATTGGAATGCGATTGCGACTGAGCATGTGAAGCGCGCGAAAGAAGCGTATGAAGAGCTGGAACTTTCGCATGCAGTGAGCGAGGGATTGGCGCTGTTGCGGAAGGTGGATGCGTACATCAATGAGACTGAGCCGTTCAAGGTTGCGAAGGCGGCGGCGACGGATGCAGGCGCGAAGGCGAAGCTCGCAAGCATTCTGTATCAGTGCGTGGAGTGCGTACGGGTGGCGAGCTTGATTCTGGGGCCGGTGATGCCTGAGAAGATGATGGCGTTGTGGAAGGCGCTGAATGTCGGCGACGTGAGCGGGACGAATGCGGGCGCGGTGAATGCGCGCGAAGCGAAGGGGGTTCTGGAACTCGCAAAATGGGGCGGAATGAAAGCGGGGACGAAAGTGGAGAAGGTGGCGCTGTTTCCGAGGGTGGAGGTTGTGAAGGCGGAGCAGGCGAGCGTGACATAAAGAAGAAGATCGCAGACGACGTCATTGGGGTTCAATGAAAACACAACAGAAGACCGCCGATGCCATCGGCATCAAATCAGGAAAAGCAGACCGCCGATGGCATCGGCGGCTTTACAGAAGGAATGATCGTGATGTTACGATTCGTTGATGGCGAATCGCACGATCGGCTATCACGTTGTGAAGTCGACCTATGGGATGTGGCTGCCCGGCGACGAGCGCGGCAGTTGGTCCGAATCGTGGGACGAAGCCCTGGGTTACATTGAGCCGCACACATTGCATGAAAGCGATCCCGTCCGTCTGCGCATGGCGCAAGAGCGAATGAAGCACCCGCCCGTTCGACTCAGCGGCGCAATGATCGAAGTCATTTCAGAAGTGCTGGATGAAGCCAGTCGAGATTCTCCGTGGTCAATTGCTGCGGCATCCATTGAGGCCACGCACGTTCATTTGCTCATCACCAACAGCAGCAAGGACATTCATCAGACCACAAAGTGGATTGCTCAGAAAACCACCAAAGCCATCCATACGAGAATGCTTCACAAAGGGCCGGTGTGGAGCAAAGGCCAATGGACTGAATACCTCTTTGAAACTGTTCACTGGAACAATCTCGTTGCTTACATTGAGCGGCATAACATTCGGCGCGGCGTGGGGGCGCGGCCTTATCGGTTTCTAAGATCAGATTGAACCGCACGAAGCATAGAAGGCCGCCGATATCATCGGCGTGTTCAATGAAAAAAAGACAGAAGACCGCCGATGCCATCGGCGGCTTTACAGGAGGATTACTGCTCGGCCTTCTGGATCTGCCAGTATTCGAGTTCGATGGGGGCCTGGCGGCCGAAGATGGTGGCGAGGACGCGGACGAGGCCCTTGTCGGGGAGGACTTCATCGACGGTGCCTTCGTAGTTCTGGAAGGGGCCTTCCTTGATGGTGACGTGGTCGCCCTTGGTGAATTCCATCTTGACGGTGGGGGTTTCCTCGGGTTTGCGGGAGTCGAAGAGCATTTTCTCGACTTCGTGCTTGGCCATGGGGGTGGGCCGGCCGGCGGTGCCGACGAAGTCGCCGACGCCCGTGGTCTCCTTGATGAGGAAGAAGACATCCTGGTGGATGCGGCCATCGGGCTCGAGCTTCATTTCGACGAAGACGTAGCCGGGGTAGAGCTTGGTTTCGGAGATGCGCTGCTTGCCGCCCTTGAGGGTCTTGGTTTTTTCGGTGGGGACCATGATGCGGCCGACCCAATCGGCGAGGGTTTCGATCTGGACCTTGCGAAGGAGGGTATCCTTGACGTAGGACTCCTTGTTGGAGGCGACGCGGAGGACGAACCAGTTCATGCCTTCGCGGAACATGGGGAGATCGCGGGCGGGATCGAAGGGTTCTTCGGCGGCTTGAGCGGCGGGTGCGTTGGGGTTGTTGGTAGTCATGGCGGAAGTCATGGTCGGGTGATGGTTGCCGGAAGGACGAAACGAGAGAAACCGGGGTTCAGCTCTGAAGCACGCCAACCCACTTGAAGAACGTGGCGAATGCGAGGTCAAGGATTGCTGTGAGGAAGCCCAGCGCGACGGTCATGCCGATGACGACCCAGGTGGAGCCGGCGATTTCGCGGCGGGAGGACCAGTTGACCTTCTTCATTTCGGATTCGGTGGCGATCATGTATTCGACGGAGCCGGGCTTGGTTCCGATGTAGTAGTAGCCGAGCAACCCGAGGATGATGAAGAAGATGAGGCCGGCGACGGCCTTGACGTAGATCTGTGTGCCGGCGGACCCGAAGTTGACGTTGTGGACGACCCATGCGGCGCCCATGAGGGCGAGGAGCGCGGCACCGGCAGCGGTCATGGTGCGAGTCCAGAAACCTTGTCCGGGCTTATAGAGAGTGCCGACCATTGGGGAGTCCTTCTTGGGAAAGCGAAGCGGCGTTGCCGACCGAGCTTGAACCGGCGGAGGCCGGAAGCGAGGCGGGCAAACGCGAAAAGCGAAACGGGGCGAAGAAAAAGAACCGGAACGAAGCACGCCAGGAGGGACTTGAACCCGCAACCTGCGGATTTGGAATCCGCTGCTCTGCCAATTGAGCTACTGG
>DASZQE010000518.1:0-1948 GCA_035550175.1 Phycisphaerales bacterium
GCGTGATGGGTTTTCCTGAATCAATGCACTCCGCGAGCGCGAGTGGTTCGAGGTTGTGTTCGATGAGGTCGGCGATTCGCAGAAGGATTTTGGAGCGGTCCGCAGCCGGCATCGCAGACCACGCTGGGAATGCCGTGCGGGCGGCTTCAACGGCGGCATGGACATCCTCTGAGTTGCTATCGGGAAGCGTTGTGTAAGGCGCGCCCACAGCGGGATCAATGTCGTCGAGTGTCCTGCCGGAGATCGCCGGAACGAAGCGGCCGTTGATGAAGTTGGCGATCTTCTGAGGCATCTCGGGAACAGTGTAGGGCGCGGAAGCGAGAAATCGGAGTGGGTGTGGCGTTTATTGCGATGCAAGACGTCCGCCATCCACGGGCAGATTGACGCCATTGACGTACCCTGCAGCGGGCGAGCAGAGGAATGCGACGACGGCAGCGATTTCTTCAGGAGTGCCGAAGCGTCTGGCGGGGACCGTGGAGATCATGCCTTGCTCGATTTCTTCAGGCTGAGAGCCGGCCCGACTGGCACGGCCCTTGATGAGCGATTCGAGACGTGCGGTGCGCGTGTAGCCGGGAAGCACATTGTTGACGGTGATGCCGAACGGCGCAAGCTCAGCCGCGAGCGTGCGCCCCCAGTTGCCCATGGCGCCGCGAATCGTGTTGGAGATGCCCAAGCCCTTGATAGGCGTGATCACGGAAGTGGAGATGATGTTGATGATGCGGCCGAATGAAGCATCGCGCATGCCGGAAGCAAACGTTTGGGCAAGCACCTGTGAGCAAAGTATGTGCTGCGTGATGGCGGGAAGAAAATCGTCAGGACGTGCCTCAAAAACCGGACCTGCCGGTGGCCCCCCGGAATTATTGATGAGAATGTGTACCTGCGGGTGGGTTGAGAGCAGCTTGGCTGCGGCATCACGGACAGCTTGCCAAGAAGCGAAATCGACCTGCACAGTTGAATGCTTCTGGCCGGCAGGTGTGGGAAGTTCGTGAAGAACTTTTTCGAGGCCGGCTTCATTGCGCGCCATCAGGATGACGGTTGCGCCGTTGGTCGCGAGCTCTATGGCGCATGCGCGGCCGATGCCCTGGGTGCTGCCGCAGACGACCGCGACGCGGTTGGTGAGCGAAAGATTCATGCAAGTCTCCGAAGTGAGATCACGATTGAGGTGCGGAATCGGTAGGCTACCGGGATGATGGAATCGCACAAGGTGGAGGAAAGAAAGACGCAAATGCAGAACAGAACCGCTCGCAAGTTGGAGGCGTTCGGCCAGACGATTTTCACCGAGATGAGCCTGCTTGCGGCCAGGCACAAGGCCGTGAATCTCGGGCAGGGATTCCCGAATTTTGATGGGCCGGAGTTTGTGAAGCAGGCAGCAATGAGCGCGATTGAGAAGGGACATGGACAGTATGCGCGGATGTTTGGCATACCGGAGCTGAACGCCGCCATAGCGGATCGATTTGAGAAAGACAGCGGCCTGAAGATAGACGCGGATAAGCACATCACGGTGACGAGCGGATGCACCGAGGCGATTGCTTCTTCGTTGATCGGATTGTTGAACGAAGGCGATGAAGTATTGGTCTTCGAGCCGTTCTACGATTCATATCGCGCAGCGCTGGTCATGGCGGGAGCCGTTCCGAAGTTCGTTACGTTACGACCGCCGGATTTTGCGATCACGAAGGAACAGCTCGAGCAGGCGTTCACGGATAAGACCAAAGGTGTGCTGGTGAACACTCCGCACAATCCGACGGGACGAGTCTTCACACGCGCCGAGCTTGAACTGATTTCGGAGTTTGCGAAACGGAACGATGCGATCGTCTTTGCTGACGAGGTGTATGACAAATTGGTGTTTGAGGGAGAGCACGTTTCGATCGCGACGTTGCCTGGAATGTGGGAACGCACGGTGACGATGAATTCGCTTGGCAAGACGTTTTCGCTGACCGGATGGAAAATT
>DASZQE010000519.1:0-3033 GCA_035550175.1 Phycisphaerales bacterium
GTGGCGGTGGAAGAAATCAAATCCGAACGGCTACAGCGTCAAGTGACACTCAAACTTAGAGGAAGAACCCTTTTACGAGGGCGTCGAAGATTCCGAGAAGCGACCAGCCGGCGATCAGGCCGGCGCAGATCGGTTCGCGGGTATCGACCCACAGGCGATGGTTCAGGGATTCCTTGCGTTTTCCGAAGAGCACATGCGCGGCCCAGAAGAAAGTTGCGCCGAAGAACATGGAAATCGTGGAGTCAGGCGGAAGCACGAAGCCGAGGCCGAAGGCGATTGGCGAGATCGGGGATTTATTCTTGGTGAAGATGCGGAGCAGCTCGAAGATGACGGTGAAAAGTGCGCCGAAGATCATGGCGTACTGTGCGGACTGCGGCATGCCGGACCAGCCGTGCGAGATGAGATCGTTGATGCCTTTCCACTGGACGGCGGCGGTGAAAGCGAAGCCCGCATGATCGGGCGAGGTCATCATTTCATAGACTGGCACGCCGGCGTTGCGAGGATCGACGGGGGTGATGGGATTATCGGGGTGACCTGCAAGGAACATGATGTAGAAGAGGGGCGTGGACGCGAGCGCGCCGGAGAGGATGCCGATGCAGTGGCCCCATGCCTGCTGGCGCGGTTTTGCGCCGAGCATGTAACCGGGCTTGATGTCCATGAGCAGATTGGCGGCGTTGGAAGCGACCTCGGTGGTCATGCAGGCGGTCATCAGGTTGGTGGGCGGATGGCCGGGGTTTGACACGCCGAAGGTGAGCTGGGTGATTTTTGAAAGCGCGCCGGTAGGAGTGATGCTGGTGAGCGCGGTGGCGTTGACGGCGATGAGCGTGAGGAGAATGGTGAGAGCGATAGCAAGGGCGCCAAAGTGGTAGGCAACACCGAACCATGCGTGGGCGAGGATCACGCCGACCGCGCCGACGATGGGGATGCCGACGAGCGAAATCCAGAGTGGGAACTCAATGTCCTTGAGGCAATCCTGATCGCCGGATTTCTTTCGATCAAAGAGACCGGTGAAGGCGGAGATGATGACCTTGGGTTTGGCGAAGAAGGCGATAAGGGAGGCCAGGACGATGATGACGACGCCTGGCCAGAGGGGCCACTTGGCGAGGATGTCGCGCTGATTGAAATTGGGAGCGACGTTGGGGAGCAGATCGCCGGCGGCGTTGACCATCTGGCCGGCAGCATTCATGAAGTTGCCGGACTTGTCGGCGATATCGCCGGTGTGAATGAAGGTGGGCACGAGGATGGCATAGCAGAGCAGCATGCCGAGCATCATGTTGATGGCGGGACGCGGACCCATGAGACCGCCGGCTCCGAACATGGCGAGTTCGATTCCGGGTCGAAGGGCGAGCTGCTCGGCGGGAATGTCAGCGATCTTGACGTGATCAACTTCATCGGCATTGCGATTGGTGAAGACGCCGATGAGCCAATAAGCCCAGTGGTCGAAGTACTCGGAGAGCCAGTAGGCGGTTTTGAGACCGAGGATCTTTGTCTGCAGCCAGACGTTGATGGATTCGGCGGAGATGATGCGAATGCCTGCGGCGAGGAGAGCGGCGACGAGGAGCACCTTGGCCTTAAAGATACCGACGGAGGCGTGGGAGGTGTAGAGGGTATCGAGCACGACGCCGGCGGCGCGGCCTTCGGGGAAGGGCTGCTGTTCATCGTTGATGAAGCGGCGCTTCATGGGGAAGGCGACGAGGACACCGAGGATGGAGAGGACGACGTTGAAGATCATCATCTGCCAGAAGGACATGACGACGTTCTGCACCATCATGTAGGCTGCCATTCCGGAAATGAGCGGACCGGTCATGTAGCCTGCGGCGGTGGCAATGGATTGGGAGCAGTTGTTTTCAAGGATGGTCATGTCCCGCGCGCCGAGGCTGGCGAGCAGACGGAATGACGCGAAGGCGAGGATGACGGCGGTGAGACCGACGCCGAGCGTCCAGCCGGTTTTTGCGCCGATGTAGAGGTTGGTGGCTGAGAGGATTCCGCCGAGGAAGAAGCCCGTGAGCGCGGAGCGGAGGGTGAGCTGGGGCATGTCGCCGCGGAAGACGTTGGTGAGCCACCAGCGGTCTTTTTCCTCACGAGAAAGGGCGTGGACTTGCTCGTCGGTCAGCGAGGGGATAGCCATGATGAAATGAAAGGTAGCGGAAGCGAGGGGATGTGACCAATTGGTATGCGATGCGTGAAAAGAGGTTGCAGATGAACAAGAACGGGGTGAGAATCCTCGGAGTCCGCCCAGTATTGAACGCATCACGCTGACAAGGACGATAGCTCAACATGACAAATTCAAATCCGACGCCCCCACCGATTCAATCTCATGCGCACGGCCATCCAAATGTTGAGCAGCGTTCCGAAGCCTTGGATGACATGACGGAAAAGGCGGGGGAGATCCACGATGAATTTGAACTGCCGATTGCGGGGTTCAAGGGGACAGCTGAGGAAGTTGAACGGCAGTGGTTTGAAAAGGTGTACACGGGGCGCGGGGATCGAATGCCGCAGTTGACGCTGCGGGCGGTGCTGATGGGGTCGGTGCTGGGTGGGGTGCTTTCGCTGACGAACATCTACATCGGGTTGAAAGCGGGGTGGGGATTCGGCGTGGCGATCACCGCGTGCATTCTGTCCTATGCGATCTGGACGATGTTCCACACAATCGGTCTGGCGAAAACACAGATGACGATTCTGGAAAACAACTGCATGCAATCGACCGCGAGTTCTGCGGGGTACTCAACCGGCGGCACGCTGATCTCGGCATTTGCGGCGTACATCATGCTCAACAATTCCACCTTGCCGATTCCCATCATGCTCGGCTGGGTGTTTTTTCTTGCCGTTCTCGGCGTGACGATGGCGATTCCGATGAAGCGTCAGATGATCAACGTGGAGCAGTTGCGCTTCCCCAGCGGAATTGCTGCTGCTGAGACGCTCAAGGCTTTGCACTCGCAAGGCGACGCCGGCTTGCGGTCCGCGCGGGCTCTGGGGATCGCGGGTCTGCTTGCGGGTTGCAACAAATTCATCAGTGAGGGACTTCACCTTGTA
>DASZQE010000520.1:0-2711 GCA_035550175.1 Phycisphaerales bacterium
ACTTCCCTCATCTGCGAATTCGAAACACAATTCCCTCCGGCCGCCAGAATCCTTTGCAAAAACAAAAACGGCTTGCCTTCCGACAAGCCCTTCGCTCATGTTTCATCTCAAAATGCGGATGAGAGGAGTTGAACCTCCAAGGGATTTTACTCCCACCAGAACCTGAATCTGGCGCGTCTGCCAATTTCGCCACATCCGCGTACTACCGCCTCAATCATACCGCCTCTCCACCCGCCTTCCAACACCATCCACCAGCTTGCTGCTCGTACCGCATTGCACATCCCCATGCTCGCGATTCCCGTGGACGCAACGCAACCCTCAAGAATGCGCCGCCCACATCATCACATGCAGCACGAATTGAAACACCTCCTCCAAAACACACCGGCGTCAGCGCACTCTCCGCAGGTCTCCCCAGAGCTGCGGGAGATCAGGACGCGCCAAACGCCGTATGTGTGTGATGCCGACCGAAATTCTGCAAACCCAAACACCTGCTGCTGCCAACGAACCTTCACACCACCCGAAACCGGACCCCCGATGTGTCCGCCCCCCCCACTCCTCACTCATTCTTCATCCTCCAGCACATCATCATCCTCTTCACCCTTCGCAGCCTCGCCAACCACTGCGTGTCCGCTCGCATGACGCTTCTCCAGCACAGCAGCGCGAATTTCCTTCAACAGCGCAGGATTATCCTTTAGATACTGTTTGCTGTTCTCGCGTCCCTGACCCAGCCGCGCACCCTTGTAGCTGAACCACGCACCGGATTTCGCAATCACCTCATCAGCCACCGCAAGGTCCAGCACGTCACCCGTCACGCTGATCCCTTCGTTGAACATGATGTCAAACTCCGCATCCCGGAAGGGCGGTGCAATCTTGTTCTTCACCACTCGCGCTCGCACGCGGTTCCCCACATTCTGCTCGCCCTCCTTGATCGAAGCCGTCCGCCGAATGTCGATCCGCACCGAAGAATAAAACTTCAGCGCCCGCCCGCCCGGCGTGGTCTCCGGCGAGCCGAACATCACCCCGATCTTCTCCCGCAACTGATTGATGAAGATCACCACGCAATCGCTCTTCGCAATCGCGCCCGTCAATTTCCGCAATGCCTGGCTCATCAGCCGGGCCTGCAGACCAACATGAGTATCGCCCATCTCCCCTTCAATTTCCGCTCTCGGAATCAGTGCCGCCACCGAGTCAATCACCACCACGTCCACCGCGTTGCTCCGCACCAGCAGTTCGCAGATTTCCAGCGCCTGTTCGCCCGTATCCGGTTGCGACACCAGCAACTCATCAAGATTCACGCCGATCCGCTTCGCCCACGATGGATCAAGCGCATGCTCCGCATCAATGAACGCCGCCACTCCGCCCGCTCGCTGCGCGTTCGCAGCAATCGAAAGAGCCAGCGTCGTCTTGCCCGAGCTTTCCGGACCGAAAATCTCCACCACCCGGCCCTTTGGCACGCCTGACCCGCCGAGCGCCAAGTCAAGACTCAAAGCCCCGGTCTCAATCCCCTGAATCACGTTCGGCGCATCGGAATCCAATCGCATGATGGATCCCTTCCCGAACGCCTTTTCAATCTGCACGAATGCCCGATCCAACGCCTGTCGCTTGCCCTTGTCTTCCATGATCTGGTTCGCCATCTGCGTCTTTCCGCGCCCGGTCGCCTTTTCCCCCTCAGCTTCCATTTTCTGCCCGTTCAACGCCGCTTGAGTCGCCACCATAGCATCACCCTTTCATGGATTCAATGTTCGGTTTCCGATAGGATGACATCTTCTTCGGCATTGTCAAGTCATGTTCGGTAGAAATTCGGATAAATTTTCTACTTTCGTTAGGGCATTGACCTTCTGAACCATCCTTCTGAATGCATCCCGCTGCCACTTTCGTTTTCGCTTTCGCGTATCACCGATCTTCCGCATTCAAAAAAACCTGTGAAGCCCGGACATTCCAATGCCGGCCACTCTCAAACATCCCGCTGCGCAACCCAACTCTTAAACTTTCCCATGAATGTCTCTCCGTTGCGCAATCATCAAAATCATTTCCTACCTCGCGCTCGGCGTCATCAGCTCCATACTCGTCGCATGGGCGTTTGCATACTGGCAGTACGCTGATAATCAAACTCCCTTCAACGATTCACAACAATCAATACTCCTTCATAGGTACTTTCCCAACGCTGATTTCGAGAAAGCAAATCTCCATGTTCCACCGACAATTTACTACGCCGTTGGGGTAAATAGAGTTGCCGAACGAGCGCTGACGTACACGACGACCAATGCGACAAGCTATCTGGTGACAATTGAAAGCGCTGGTTTTCCTTGCCTTTGCATTCAAGGTGAAAGGGCTACACAAAGTAGTTGGTATCCTCCCACAGCCGAATTAGACCTAAATGTTCGCAGTTGGGCATTGCGATCGCGAAATGGGATTGCTGGTGCAGACGCCACCCTCCTCCCCTACGGCCCTCTCTTCCCCGGCCTCATCATCAACACCCTCTTCTACGCCTTGCTCTGCTGGTTGTTGGTCTCATCACCCGGCGCTGTGAAGCGATACATTCGTCGCCGTCGTAAGCTCTGCGTTCGCTGCGGCTACCCCGTCGGCTCCAGCCCGACCTGCACCGAATGCGGCGCACCGCTTCCCTCGAAACTCACATGAAACTCCGGCGCATAATCTTCAAGCTCACCTTGCTGCTGCTCATCGGCGCGATCATCAACGTCGCAGTCGCA
>DASZQE010000521.1:0-5457 GCA_035550175.1 Phycisphaerales bacterium
CGTTGAGATCAAGAGCATAGGTCGACGTCCACTCGTCGAATCTCAGAAAGGGTTTGAACAAGCGTCGAAGATTCGATTCTGCAATTGCTCTTGGAGGAAATGCATCGTGTATCGATCCGGCCGTCGTGATCGGTTTGTCTATGTGAATGTCAGCAATCAGACGTTCGGGGCCATAGTCATACGAATCAACACCAGGCGAACAGTAGACGCGAATATCACATTCAAGGGATTTCGTGTCCAAAGGAAGGATGCCGAGCGAACCTTCCCAGACAGGAAAATCAGAATGGTCATAAAGAAAAACTCCAGGTCGATCACGATCCCAGACGCCTGACGCAATGGGTGCAGAGGAAAAGCCGGGCACGATTTCGAATCGAAATCGACCTTGACCGCCATACCACGATGTAAAAAACAGCTTCGCACAGAGTGGAGACTCGGCTGGTTGCACAGGGCGCAATTGAAGGTCAACGGTGCAGAGTTGCAGCGCCGTATTCAGGGCCGGATGTTCGGGAACATATGGACTGAAGAGAGAATTCAAGACAGGACTGTAGTACATGTGCCATTCGCTTGAGTATGGCCGGGTGGAATGGTCTCCGCGAATGCAGATGTATGTCAGAAGCCAGGTCTGCCAGGAAAAGAGGTCTTGGGTGTTGAGACGATTATTGAGTTCCGCATACAGGCCTGACGGTTGCCAAGATTGTTGTGGAGGCGGTGCGAAGCCTAACGTTGGGTCTTTCGAAAAGTTAGTGGGAAGGAGAAGGATCAGTGCGGTGGTTGGGATTGCGGCGATGAGTCCGCGCTGCTTGATTGCGGGAGTGACGCGAAGGGAATAGCCGACGAGAAGGAGAAGGAGGGCGAGACTTGCGAGTCGCCAGCGTTTGCGGGATTTGTAGAGTGTGCGTTCGCGCTTGGCGGTGTGGCCACACTCTGGACAGGTGCGGGAACGTTGCGGGGGAACGGAGGATTGCGGGTCAGGTTGTTCGATGAACGGAGCCTGGGAGAGGTCGTACCAGCATTTGGGGCAGCGGCGGCGATGAGTGAATCTTTGACGGACCCAATCGAAGGTGAGGGCGAAGAGAAAGAGAGCGAAGGCGATCCACGCGAGCGATGAACCAGCAAGTATGAAGAATGAATCAGACATCCGGATGTAAATGGTACGGACAGGGGGTGATGCCGGGATGCAGAGAAGTCGGCGACACAATCAATTTGAACCCGTGCGCAAGGGAAATTGTCCTCACATCACCGTAGGTTCTGCCACACATCTTTTGTAGTTCCGGCTGCCAGCGGTGGCTAATGCGAATCGACGACTCTGAGCGGAACGGTGATGTCGCCTTGCCAGTATTGGTGAACGGAGAGGTCGGGGCAGCGGAGGGCGAGATCGGGATCGGATTGGATGCGAAGCTGGAGGTTGGCAGGATCGATCTGTCCAAATGAGATTTGCGTTGATTCAGCGTTTGTCGCGTCCGAAGGAATCGATGTGACTTCCACGCGCGTTTGCATGGGCTCAAAGCGCGCGGACTCAATGCCGACCGCGCCGCGCAGAATCCACAGGCCCGATGATTGCGCCAGAGGCTGGTTGCCGGAAAGGATCGTCAGGTGGGCTGCAAAGATGGTGGGCGGCGTGGCTGAGACCGACATTTTGATCTCGGGCTTGTACAGCGGGAGGAAGAGCGCTGCGGGAGCGCTCCTTCGACACAGCGGCTGAAGTGAATCACGCAGCGCGGTTTCAAAGCGGGGCAACGTGACGGCTGTGAGGTACTGCGAGATGTCGCCTGAAACAGTGATGGGTGCGGACCAGGCGACGCGCTTGAGTTCCACCCAATCATTGTCGTGTGGAGGCGAATAGCTCCGGCACGCTCGATTCCATTCGACCACGACATCGAAATCCACGTGGTCGGTGTTCGGCGGAAGAATGCCGATGCGATACTCAGGAAGAAATGATGGCGGATCAGCATCCGCAAGGTTCCACGGTTGAATGAATGATTCTGCGCCGGAGATCTTCGGCATGAATCGAAAGCGTATATCGCTGTAGATGAATGTCTTGATGTCGATGTCGCGGATATGAACTGTTGAGCCAGAAGGCCAACCGGCCCGTGAATTCAAAGTAAATGTCGGATTGATGGCGATGGCGAGAATGGCGGGATCGTCGATGGATCCGCGCGCGTAGATAGTGTCGAGCAGTCGTTTCGCGTCGTCTTGATCGATTGTGCCGGCGGATGCGGAAGAGTTGAGAATGTCAGTGCAGGTCTGGACGAGCCATTTGTACTGCCAGTGAGCCAGATGACCTTGTGAGGCGCGTTCAAAGAGCTCGGCCCAGACGTCATCGCCGAACGTCTCGTTGTACCAGTAGTACCGCCCGATGGCGCTTTGCGACCGATCAACGTTCGGTAGTGCAGCGAGCAGAGCGGTGGTGGGCATCGTTGCGACGAATCCTCGAGCTTTCATCTCGGGTGTGACGTGGATGAAATACCCCGCGATCAGCAGGAGCAGCCCACCTGCAGCAAGAAATGGATGCTTGCGGGATTTGAAGAGTGTGCGTTCGCGTTTGGCGGTGTGGCCGCATTCCGGGCAGGTGCGGGAACGTTGCGGGGGAACGGAGGATTGCGGGTCAGGTTGTTCGATGAACGGAGCCTGGGAGAGGTCATACCAGCATTTGGGGCAGCGGCGGCGGTGAGTGAATCGTTGACGAACCCAGTCGGTGCTGAGCGCGAGGAGAAAAAGGATGAAGCCGAGCCAGGCGAGTACGGCGCCAAGGAGAATGAGGAGCGAATCAGACACAATGAATGTTCGTACGGGCAGGCGAGAAGTTCGATACGAATAAGGAGAAGGTGCGTGCGAAATGCGTGTTACAGGCCGAAGCTGGATCGAAGCGGAAGTACGAATTTGATGGACGATCGCGTTGAGGCGAGCCTAGTGCAGCGTTCAAGGCTCTCGAGCGCTGGGGACGAGCGGTGGAAGAGCGGCTCGGGGGAAACCCTGATTAATCATTTTGTCGCCACGATATACTGGGTCCACGCATACATGTTGGTAAAGAAGTCCAACGAAGGAGTTTTTGAGCATGCAAAGCAGAACGAAATCGGGTGCGATCTTGGTTTTGGCCGTGGGTCTGACGGGATTCATCGGGGGGGGAAAAGCGGAAGCGAAGGCCAGGACAGTCGATTTCAACAGCGATGGAAACGCTGATCTGGTGGTGGGGATTTCTTCCGAGCCGAACGATACGGATATCAACGTGGGTGCGGTGGAAGTGATCTACGGAATGGACAACAAGGGACTGCACGTCAATCACTCGCAGTTCTGGACGACACAATTGGTGTTCGGCGAACCGGGAGTCGAAAATGACTTTTTCGGATTTGCTGTCGCCACTGGGGATTTCAACCATGATGGCTACACGGATTTGGCGATGTCCGCTCCCGGTCGAGAGGGGTTATTCAAGGAGGACATCGGTGCCGTGTATGTGATGTACGGCAGCTACGCAGGCCTCACACCGCTTCACAGCCAGAAATTCTCGCGCGAAACGCCGGGGGTTGACGGCGGCGCAGGACGGGGTGATTTCTTCGGCTTTGCGATGATTGCAGGCGACTTCAACGGCGACGGTCGTGATGACCTGGCAATCTCCGCGCGCAACGTGGACATCGGCCATCCGCGACATCCAGAACTTCACATTCTGTACGGAAGCGCGAATGGATTGACGGCTTCTCACGATCAGCGGTTCCAGCAGGTGGATCTTGATCCGACCACTGCGACGGATGATCTGAATTTCGGAACGGTGATGGCAGTCGGCGATTTCAACAGAGATGGAAAGGATGATCTGGCGCTGGGGTCGCCGAATCGCGTGGATGGGGTTGCGGTCGGTGCTGTGTACGTGATGTACGGGACATCAAACGGATTGAAAACGAATAATGTTCAGCTCATCGAGCAAGGAGTGGATGGTGTGGACGGAGTGCCGGAAGCCAATGATGGATTCGGCGCAACGTTGGCCGCAGGCGACTTCAATGGCGATGGGCGCGATGATTTGGCGATCACCGTGCCGAATGACGGCGATGCGGGAATCGTGCAGGTGCTCTATGGCCGGTCGGGAGGATTGAGGTCCAACGATCAACAGACATGGTCGCAGGACACGCCGGGCATTCGAGACGCGAGTGAACCGGGCGAGGCATTTGGATTCGCGATGGCGGTCGGCGACTTCAACAAGGATGGCAAGGACGACCTGGCAATTTCGACTCCCAACGAAACGGTGAACGGAGCTCTCGGTGCGGGCGTTGTGAATGTCATTTACGGAAGCTCGCACGGGCTGGACGACAATGGCGATCAGCTCTGGTCGCAGGATTCGAACAAGATCAAGGGATCGCCCGGCTTCATGGATTTCTTCGGCATCGCCATGACCGCGGGTGATTATGACAATGATGGACGTGACGATCTGGCAATCGGGGCGTCCGGCGATCAGTTGTTCGGTGCTGTTGCGGTGATCTATGGAAAGAACTCGAACGGATTGAACTATGCAAAGAATCAATTATGGAACGGCAACAACCTCAACCAGTTCCTTGTTGAGTTCGGCAGCGCGATGAAGTGATTCGTACAGTTGAACCTGAAATTGAAAAAGGACCGTCACATTCGTGTGACGGTCCTTTTCATTGTGACTCACTCGATGCACATCGGATCACGCGAGTTCGGGGAAGGTCTTCTTCACAACGCCGACAAGATCCTTCACGTGGGAGATGGATTCATCCATGAGCTTGCGTTCGTCGGCATCCATCTGGAGATCGATGATTTTCTCGACGCCGTTGGTGCCCAGGATGCAGGGCACGCCGACGAAGTATCCCTGGCCCTTGGGGGCGTTGATGCCGAATTCTTTTTCGCAGTACGCGGCGCAGGGCATGATGCGCTTCTTATCTTTGATGATGGCTTCGGCCATGACGACAGTGCCGAGCGCGGGGGCGTAGTAGGCGGAAGTCCCCATGAGCTGGACGATTTCGCCGCCGCCGACTTTGGCGCGCTGGACGCAGGCGTCGATTTTTTCCTTCGAGAGAAGTTGCGAGACGGGAATGCCGTGGACAGAGGTGTAGCGGGGGAGCGGGACCATGTCGTCGCCGTGGCCACCGAGAAGCAGCGCAGAGATGTCTTCGACTGAGCAGCCGAGTTCCATGGCGATGAACTCCTTGAAGCGAGCGACATCAAGGTTGCCGGCCTGGCCGATGATTTGATTGGTGGGGAACTTGGAAGCTTTCCACGCAGTGTAGACCATGGCGTCGAGCGGATTGGAGACAATGATCATGACGGCGTTGGGGGAGTGCTTGGCGACTTCCTCAGCGACGGACTTGACGATCTTGACGTTGGTGGCGATGAGGTCGTCACGGCTCATGCCCGGCTTGCGCGGGATGCCCGCCGTCACGATCACGACGTCGGAATCCTTGGTGGCGACGTAGTCGCTCGTGCCGATCACGGCGGCGTCGAACCGCTCCA
>DASZQE010000522.1:0-7682 GCA_035550175.1 Phycisphaerales bacterium
TCAACGGTGAAGTGCCGCATCGAGAACGTCGGCGCTCCGTCCGCCCGTCCCACCATCATGCGCATCGAAACCCCTTGCACACCCGGCATGTTCATCGGCGTCCCCGAAACATGTTCTGGTCTTCGAATCAGCATGCTCGCGCCTGACCTTGTCGTGTTGACATCGGGAGCGCCGCTGACCGTAGTATGATGTTTCTTCTGCTGTGTTTCCTGCATGTCTGACTCTCTTATTTTCGGATGAACACACGTGCCGACTGCAACCGTTACTCCTTTTGTCCTGGGCGACTACCAGACGAACTGCTACGTGGTGTCGGTTGCGGGAACCAGCGATTGCTGGATCGTGGACTGCGGCTTTGCACCCGATGCCCTGTTGAGCTGGATTCGCAAGAATGCCTTGAATCCGGTGTTGATACTGCTGACCCACGCACATGTGGATCATATCGCTGGTGTGGAGCAGGCGCGGCGGGAATTCGGCGATTTGCCCATCTGGATTCACGAGGCGGAAGCTGAATTCTGCGGAAACCCGATGCTGAACCTCTCTGCAATCACAGGATTTCCCGTGACCTGCCCCGATCCGACGCGCACGCTCAGGCATGGTGAAATCCTGCACCTCGGCTCATCATCCTGGCGCGTGCTGCATACTCCCGGCCATAGCCCCGGCGGCGCGACGTTTGTCAATGACCATGACAAGATCGCCCTTGTCGGCGACACGCTATTCACAGGCTCGATCGGGCGATCCGATTTTCCAACATCCGATCCCGCAGCCCTCGGACGCAGCCTCTTCGATGTGCTCCTCACCCTGCCGGACGATTACACGGTGTATCCCGGCCACGGCCCCAGCACATCCATCGGCGCGGAACGCAAGCACAACCCGTTTCTGCAACAGGGCATTCAACTCTTCTTGAATGCGTCCTAATGCTGGCGCGCCATCGTGTCGCGTTTGCGAGCCTCCTCAATTTTCTTGTCATACTGGGCCTTTCGTTCAGCAAGGAACTTCTCCATCGCGTCAAGATTCGGCGGCGCGGGGAAGGCGTCGTCGAATTTCATCATCTTGCTGCGGGTCGTGTGACCAAATTCCTGTTGCAGCAATGGTTTCATCGATGAGTACACAAGCCCTCGCAGCGTCGGCTCATATTTGTCAACCTTGCCCCAGACATTCATCCGTTCATCGATGGAGAACGTCGGATCAGTCATGAACTGAAGCAACGCTGTCTCCTTGGCGTCTTCCACGCCTTGAATAATGTCCGCCATCCGCATGTAACCGAACTTGTTCGCGTAGTTGTTCCAATCGTTGGTCTTGAAGAAGTTCACGATCTGGTTGGCGAAGTTGACTGCGTTCTTCCAGACATCAGGATTGTCTCCACCGATGCCGACTCGAATCCCGTACTGAAGCGACGCCGCAAGATCGCCCGGTGCCAGGTGCGGCTGTGCCTGATATTGCTCCAGCGTCTGAGATCGCACGAATACGTCCAGTGGCACGGCAAATTCCGCCTGCGGGAAAAGCTTGTCCATCTTGTCCAGCAGCTTCTGCGCTCGATCGATCTCGCCGGCTCGATACCACTGTCGAATCGCGGAGCCCATGAAGTTCTGCAGGAACGCGATGAATGTCTCTCCGCCTGCTCCGCGCGTGCCGAAGTATTTCTTGTACAGCACTTCAAATTGATTTTCGATCGGATCAATCCAGCGCTGATCGGGATATCGACCGGGCATTTCCTGCGACAACGGGTCGTACGTGATTCGTCCCCACCGCGCCAGGTCCTGCATCGCCTGAATCTGCAATCGATCCGTGTTGATTTCCTCATACACATTGTCGAGCTTGACTCGCCCGGCCCCGAGCTGTGAGCCGCGACGCGCCCAGTACAGCGAGTGCGAAGCGCCATGTCGCCAGTCGAGCGGCCCCACGTCGCGCGTGTATTCATACATCAGCTCCGGATCCATGTTGTAATCTTTCAACAGAATGGATTTCCGAAGCGTATTGAGCAGGATCGGCCAGACATCCTTGTACTCAGCTTTCGGTCCGAGCTCATACAATCCTGCGGCAAACGGCGCTTGGCGAAACGAATCATAGTCTCCCGTCACCTTCGCCTCGTCTTCACGATTCGTGATCTCCTGCCACAGCACGTATTGCGTCAGCAGGTCGCGCCCAAGCTGGAACTTCGCTATGCCCTCTCCCTTCGGATACAACGCTTCCAGCTTCGTCACCAGCTCTTTCACCGCTGGATGTTCAGTCTCGGCAATATTGATGGAATTCGGCGCATCCGCGACAGCCTTGATCCATGCAATCCGATCCTGCCATCCAACGGGCGGCGCACCGAGCAGCAAATGCCATTCCTGACAGAACCGTGTTTTGTAATACAGGTGCGCATCGTCTGAAACGCCCTCAATCTTGTGTGCAAAGAAGAACGAAAGCTCCCTGTGCAGAACCATGTCATTCGGGTTGTAGCGCAACCCTTCGTTCCGCAAAAGTTGAATCCCCATGTTCACCCATTCCCATCGTTCCGCAAGCGTGTTGGCGGCGACGGAGATGTTGTACGTCATGTTGTGCGCGTGAAACGCCCACACGGCGGGAAACCGAGGCTGCAGTTTCGTGATCAGGTCGGCATCCGCGCGGATTTCATAATATTGCCCCTTCTCCTTCATCATGTTGACCTTGATCCACAGGTAATCAACGATCAATCCGCGCACAGCGCCGATGGCCGTTCCAAGCACCACAAACGGCGGCGCATTCTCCACGGACACGTTCGTGTACCGCAGTCCCGCAGCATCCGATTCCTCCAGAATGCCCGGCAGCATCTTGCCCGCGACGAACAGGCACGCAACCAGAAGAAGCGCAGCGATGGCTCGCACAAGATTATCCTTGCCCATGTCGCAGCTCCCTTGTCGAATGTGCCCGTTGAACGCTCATTGTGTGTTGCCCGTCCCCTTAGCCATGACCGCTGTAAATCGCCAGTTCGCGCCGTCTCATGATGAAATATCCAAGTCCCAGAGTCACGATTGACCACGCCCCGACCAGTTGCACCATTGCCTCAAGAATGATCTTCGGCGAGACGTATCGCCCTTCAACCAGTGAGTTGGTGGGCTGATACTCTCCAAAGCTTCCGACAAAGAACAGAATGGCCTCAGCGATTCGCTGCATCGTCCACGTGAACACGAACGGAATCGCCACTCCCAGATCGCCCCAGTCAAGCCCCTGCCCGCTTCCGGGATCATAGAACTCAAGAGCGCCGCGAAGATACGGCGACAACATGCCCGCGATCATGATCGTAAACGAAAGCAAGCATGCCACCGGGAAACTCAGGAATGTGGCCGTCGTCACGCCCAGCGCGCCCAGAAAACACAGCTGCATCCATTGCACCAGAATCGCTCGCACAAAATTCCATTCAAACGATCCGACCTTGTAGTTGAGCGTCAGTCCGGTGAGATCAAAGTTAATTCCCCCGACCATGCCCGATTGCTCCACCGGCGGAATGAGATTGTAAATAGTGACGCTGAGCGTCCCATCATCGCGAATATTCTGCGCGGGGATATCCAGCACGTGCGACTGCGTCGGCACAAACGTGCTCGGGTAACTCGGCTTTGCGTTGATGTCCGTGCTGTTGATGACGAAGATCGCCGGGTACGTCTTGTGATCGTCCTCCGCGAGCGTGTGAAAAAGATATTGCAGCGTCACAACACCGCCCCGGCGCTTGGCGTCCTGAAGCCCGCTGAACGTATATTGCATGCCGGCCTGCGGCGGAATGCTGCGCTGCGCAAGCTGGAAAGCCTTGATGATCTCCCGATTGATGTTCGCGACAATCGTCGGCGTGATCGCGTCCAGTTGCTTAAGCTCGGAGTCGTTCCGAATGATCTCTTCTCGTTTCTGACTCAACTCTTCCGGTGAAAGCGATTTGTAGTCAGGCACAATCTCCATCCGCGCCGTCAACACCGCGTTCTGGACCTGCTGAATGTCCGCTCGTCCCTCTGCTGTGTTCGGAACGGGAAGCGAAATCAGATACTCCACGAACATGAACGAGCTCACACCCGCCACGAGGAGAAGCGTCAGGTTCAAAAGCGCGATTCCGAGCCATTTGCCGATGAGATATTGCAGCGCCCCCACGGGTTTGGTCACAATCTGCCAGATCTGCCGATCGCGGATTTCAAACGCAATGGATGAGCATGCCAGAAACAGCGTCATGCACGCCGCGACGACAAACGTCAGTCCCAGGCTCCATGAAATCGTGGATTGCAAGCGGTGCCGGAGCGGCGCCGTCGGATCCATGCTCATCGGCAACAGCGGCAGCGCGATCAGCAGCACGATGATGAACACCAGCGAAATCCGTGATCGTGTCGATTCCTTCAGCAGCGTGTGCGCAACTGCAAACGCTTGCCCACGAATGCCCAGAAGAAACATCCAGAATTGAATGAGCACGATGAACGTGAACGAAAGCACCCCCACTCCAAGCAGCACCACGGCGGGTTTCTCAGCCCCGATCGTCTGAAGAAACCAGTACACCAGTGCGGTGGGCACGATTGTCAGCAGGGCTTTGAGCCCCAGCCCCAATCCCACCACCACCAGAACAAGAATCGTCATCACAATGGCGAGCACGCGCGCCGAGTCCGGGCTTTCAAGCACCCACAGCGGAATCCACGTCGGCGTCTCCGCTGAAAGCATGCTCGAAATTAACCGCGCAGGCGATTGGATTCGTCCGTTCTCGTCAAACCACGGGATGATCGGATTGATGAACTCCGATCCCCCGTAGGTCCGCCCCTCAACATACATCGTCCCGTTCTTCTGCAGGCTCACCGCCAGTTCATCACCATTCTTGAGATTGATGCCCTGCAGCGCTCGTGCAAGTTGGTCTCGATGAGTGCTTCGGGTGATGCTCGCTTGGATCACATACCACGAAAGGCAGATGCACACGATGAGGGCCACGGGCAGAGCGATCAACTTGAACGTCCGGCTGCTCTGCAGCCTGTCCAATCGTCGATAGATGGCTTTCAACCTTTGCATCGAATCCGGCCCTTAGGCCCCTTTCCCATCGCGTGGCGGGTTCGGCTTTGTCTGTCCCCGCTCCTGCGTCAATGAATCAATGAATGAAGTGTCCACTTTCTCCGTCGAGTCCCGCCTGCGTTCCTTCAGCACAACTGTCTCATCCGGCTTCATAAGACTGTCAACGACGTCATTGGATTCGGTCTGCACGGTGGCGGCCGGCATCGTTTGCGTCGGCGTGTCCTTCTCTCCCTCAGTGACAAGTTGCTCAATGAGCGAGGCGCCTTCGCTTTCCATCCCACGGAGGAACGCCGCAGTCGATCGCCCCTGCAGCGCGCCCGCTGTTGCAACCTGCTCTCGCTGCGCCTTCTCCACAATGTCAAGAAACAACTGCTCCAGCCGCTGCCTCGGCACGCTGACCTTCTCCACGCCCTTCTGTTCACTCTCCGCAATCACCTGCTCGATCCGCGCGATGGTTTCCGCTTTCAGCCTGCCCGTCTGAATCACCATCTGATCCTGAACGCTCAGCAGTTCATCCGGCGTTCCCTGCGCTCGCACTTTCCCGCCGTACAGCACCACGATGCGGTCACACACGTCCTCCACGTCGCTCAGCAGATGCGAAGAAAGCAGGATCGTCTTCCCACGCCGCCCCAGATCAAGCAGCAGGTCTTTCACTTGCCGCGTGCCGATCGGGTCAAGCCCTGACGTCGGCTCATCAAGAATCAGAAACTCCGGATCATTGATCAGCGATTGCGCCAACCCGATCCGTCTCGTCATGCCCTTTGAAAACTCACCGATCGGCCGGTGCGCGACCTGCCCCAATCCCACCATGTCAAGCAATTCATCGATCCGGCGTTTGCGGATTCGATGCTCAAGTCCGAACAACCGTCCGTAATAATCCAGAGTCTCTCGCGGATTCAGAAACCGATAGAGATACGACTCTTCAGGCAGAAATCCGATGTGCTTCTTCACCGCCACATCTGTCGGCAGCTTTCCGAACACTGTGAGCCTGCCCGAGGTCTTCCGCAGCAATCCCAGAATCATCTTGATGATCGTGCTTTTTCCCGAGCCGTTCGGACCAAGCAATCCGAAAATCTCATGCGGATGAACCTGCAGCGTCACCTTGTCCACCGCCACGGCCTTCGTGCGCATCCAGAAATCCCGGAACACTTTCGTCAGTCCCGCCGCGTCAACAATCGGCTCGCTTGTATTTGACTTCACCATGTGTGCTCGAGCCTCGCCTTACGGATTCTCTTCGGATCGCTTGTTGGTCAACGTGCCATTGTCGGAAATGTTCAACTGCCTGCTTGGGCCGGGTCCGAGATCTGAACTCAGCGGGAAATACGTTCCTGCGGATTCATTCAGCTTCTTCTGGGCTTCCGCATTTTTCTGATCAAGCTGTTCTTTTCTTCTCAGATCCTGAATGAACTGCTGCCCCGTGATCGACACCAGAAAATTGCCGATGCCCGGCGGCACGTTGAACACCTCGATGTCCTTCGCCGAGTAGATTTCGCTCAACACGCTGTCCAGCCGTTGCCGCACGAACAAGATCGGATTGTGCTGATACGCCGGATACAACAGCTCAAATCGCTTCGCTTCCGCGCCCAGAGTCTGATCGATCGTTGCGCTGTACGTCTTCGCCTTCTCGATCAGCAGGCTCACGTCGCCTCCGACCTTGTCGCTATTGAGAAATGCGTTGATCTTTGCCAGTTCGTCCTGCGAACCTGCGTCCCCGCTCTCCTCATATTTCGTTTCATACGCCTCAATCATGTCCAAAATGTCTTTGTAATTCGGCCCCACCACGGAGATCAACTGCTTCTCTTCCTGGTCTCGTGCGGACTCCACGAGCGTGTTCTTCTGCTGAATCGCCTTCGCCAGCTCATCACGCGATGACACCACCGCCAACGGCTCCGACGGTTTCTCCAGCGTCTTCACTTCCACGATTTCAATTCCGCTCTTCATCTCATCCAGCAGTTGCTGCGTCGCATCCTGCACTTTCCGACGCTGATCTTCCGACTGATCCAGCTTCAGCAATTCCTCCTGCGACCATCCCGCGGCACAATGAATCATCGCCCGCTGCAACGCCGCCTGAACGACTTTCGCCGCGTCAGCAGCATCCACTTGCCGCAGGTACGAAACAGGGTCCGCGATCTCATACACCGCCTCGATCTTCACGTGCGCGGGGTCGCCACCCGCGGTCAAGATCGATCCATCCCGTCCCGGCATCAGCCGATCGACCGATGTCGCCTTCGACACCGCCTGATCCCATGAACCCCCTCGCAGATTCGGCCAGAATGCATCTCCATCCGTGGCGTGCAGATTGTCCGCGTCGATGATCACAAACTCGCCGATCGGATACGGCCAGATGCTCAGCTTCAGTCCCGGCGTCAGCGCTTCCTGATCCGCCTTTCCCCATACCGTGCGAATGCCCGTCTGTCCCTCATGCACCGTTTGTATGCCCGATCCCAGAAACAGCACGATCAGCACCAGAATCACAATCTGCAGAATCCGGTAGCTCAGCTTCAACGCCTCGGCCAGCGACTGGTTCGCAGGATCCATCGCTTCGCGCAATGATGCTTCCCCGCCGATATTCGCCTGCACGTCGAACGTCGCCGATGCCGCGCGTCGCGCAGGCTCGACCTCCATCGGCTCTTCGCTGTACTTCACTTCGTCATTCGGCGGGTCTTCGTTGCCGCGCTCCCATGATTTTGCCA
>DASZQE010000523.1:0-3292 GCA_035550175.1 Phycisphaerales bacterium
ACAAGCCCGATCGTCGGAAGATAGGTGTATCGATCCGCGTGCGCTTGCAATCCCACCTGCATCAATCCGATCACCGGCAGCAATGTCCACAGGTACCACAACCAGCCGATCAACACGCTCGGCGTTCGATTTCGCTTCATCCACGCCAGTGCTGTCACCACCCCGACTCCGCCCCATGCCGCAATACCCATCCACATCTGAAGATCCCGATGCATCGGATAGAACACAGCCAATCCGCTCGGCCAGACCGTTTGATAGAGATACGTCCAGACGCTCATTCCCGAATTGATCACCCGCGCGCTCACCGGCAGCGTCTCCAGCGACCTTACCGCTCCACCCGCCTTTTGCGCATACACCGTCACCACGCACGATGCCGCAGTCAGTACGATCAACGCCCATTTCTCGCTGAGCAAGCCGACAAGGCTCCGCTCTCCGTGCCCGGCGGGATCACTC
Source organism: Phycisphaerales bacterium (assembly GCA_035550175.1). Lineage (GTDB taxonomy): Bacteria > Planctomycetota > Phycisphaerae > Phycisphaerales > SM1A02 > DASZQE01. The sequence continues at coordinate 454 of DASZQE010000523.1, forward strand.
ATTGCAGCGCTATCAGCTCCGCCCCATCGCTTGCTTCCACGCCACCTCTTCAGCGGCCACGCATCCAGCATCAGCATCAGTCCCGGCAGCGAAACCAGCATCGGTTTCGCCATCAACCCCAGCGCAAAGAATCCGACCGTCATCCACATGCGCCATGCCCCGCTGCGCTGCGCCCACGCCACATACGCCAGCAGCGTCAGCAGCGCAAACACCATGCTCAGAACATCTTTCCGCTCTGAAATCCAAGCCACGCTTTCCACGCGCAGCGGATGCAATGCGAACACGAGCGTCCCGAGAAGACTCCACCACCGATTTCCCGTCAGGCTGTTCACCAACAAAAAAATCAGCGCCGCAGCCACAGCATGCAGCGCCATATTCGTCCCGTGAATCACCGCCGCAGCATGGGCGTCACCACCCATCTGCGCATCAAGCATCAGCGATATCCACGTCAACGGATGCCAGTTCGCCGCTTCCGTCGTCGTGAACGCCCAGCGGACATTCTCCCCTGTGATTCCTCCGCGAACATGCACGTTCTCGCTGAAATACGCCGGATCATCAAAATTGACGGGTCCGAACCGCAATGCAGGAGAAAACATCGCGAAGGTCACCGCCGCAATCGCCAGTGCGAGCATCCAATCGTGCCATGCGCGACGTTGGTGTTTTTTTGCCGATTCCTGAATCATCTTATTACTACGCTCGCGCACATCATATAAAGACGCCGTCCCTGGCACGATCTTGAATCGGCATCGCATTTCCACGAGCCGGACGGCGCTTCGACACGCCGCATCGCTTTCGCAGCGCAGAAAAAACCCCGGACTTCTCCATCCGGGGTCGCTCCGAACATTGTTGTCCGACGAATCTCACGGACCCGTCGTCACCTGGATCGTCTTCAGAGCGCGATCCACGCGAACCTTCAGATCCTGCAGGTGCGCCAACGTGTATTCATCCATCTGTCCGCCATTCGACTTCGCAAGCAGTCCATCCAGCTTGTCGTTCAGCGTGCGCAGGTGCATTGCGGCCAGCGTCCGAATGGTTCTCGGCATCGCCCGGTCGCCACCCGCCAGATCGATCAAACGATCCGTCAGTCCGCTCTGCAGATTGCGCCGCAGGCTCGAGATCATCGGCTTGCGATTCGTGTACGTCGCGCCGTCCAACCCGGTGTTCAACTCCGTGTACACCGCGTCATTCACCTTCTGCATCACTTCTGCAAGCGTCACGCAATCCTGATCCGCAGCAGTGCGGAATTCGTTGTCGTACACGCGCCGCAATGTCGTCGGGTTCATCAGCATCGACAGCACCGAAGCCTGCACCGCCATCACGCGGTCATGCACGGGATACGCCGACTCGCCTCGGTCGCCCGGGCTGTCATCGCTCCACTTGTCCACGGTCATGTGGGCGAGCAGATCGGGCGTCAGTCCGAACGCCGCGTCGTTCAGCGCGTTGTCGATCACGAACTGCAACGCAGCCCGCTGCTCAGCCGTGCTGACCACTTCCACAGGCAGTCGCCCGTTGGGATCGCCCTTGCGGTCACGGTTCACGTGAGCGCCGCCGACCCATCCGGACATCATGCTCACCACGCGCAGCTGCATGCCCAGCGCCATTTCATAACCCGTTCGCGCTCGCGACCAGCTCTGGCCCTCCTTCACGAACTTGTCAAGAATCTTGCCGCGGTGCTGCGCCACGATCCGCATCATGTTCTGTGCATATTCAATCGGCTTGGCGCTGAAGTCGTATCGTCGCGCAAACGGATCAGGACCGTCCGTGTCGTCATCGGTCAGGTACGCCAACTCCGGCGTGGCCACGCGCGAGACGACTTTCTTCGGATCATCAAAGGTGTAGCCATATTCGATGGCCCATTTGTCGTATGGCCCGATGCTGATCATCGAAAAGTCGCCCTGTTCCTTGCCCGAGCCGAGGTTGAAGTTCGGCGGCAGATAATCCATCACGCTGCCCGCCAGCGGCTTCTTGCCCTTGAACTCCTCGCTGTTCACCTGCTCCATCGTGTACAGGCTCGAAGCCTTGAAGTTGTGGCGCAACCCCAGCGTGTGGCCGACTTCGTGACACACCAGTTCGCTCAGCAGCGGACCGACGAACCACTCGGGAATGCCGTCGAGTTTTTCATCATCGCTCTTTGGCGCGTCGGGCGCGCTCTGCGCATCGTCCAGTAGTCCTTCCATCTGCAGTGCGATCGGCGCAAACGCCATGTCGAACGCCAGACCATGCGCAGCCATGCACATGTCGTCCTTGCTGCCCATGCTCGCTTCGATCGCTGCAAGGTCCTTGTTCAGTTCAAGTGCAGGCGACATGGATGAAACTTCCTGACCGGCTGCACGCTCAAGCGCGCGCTGCGCCCGCAGAGCCAGAATCTGCTTCCGCTGATCAGGCGTTGAAAGCAGCATTCGCGGATCCCAATCCGGATGACCTTCAAGCCAATCCAGCGTCTCCGCGCTCATGCCCTCGGTCGCCAGTTCCGGAGCCTGCTCGTTGTACCAGCTCCAGTACGCGCGAATCCATCCGTCCGTCAGCACCACGTCGGCGTCCAGAATCTCGCCGGTCATCGGATTCGCACGGTGCGGCCCGATTGCCGTCGAGATGTCGTTGTTCAGCCAGCGGATGAAGTTGTAGCGCACATCCTCCGGATCCTTGTCCATGTTGGCCCCGGTTTCCTTGTCCTGGAACTGCACTTCAATCGCGCCGTCAAGCCCCACCGCCTTGAATGCTTCATTCCAGTACAGAATGCCGTCGCGAATCCAGCGGCGATATCGCACAGGCACCGTGTACTCGATGTAATACACGATCGGGTCCTTCGGCGGACTCATTTTCAGCTTTGGATCGCGCT
>DASZQE010000524.1:0-4144 GCA_035550175.1 Phycisphaerales bacterium
TCTTGAAGTGATGTGGAAGGAGCGATGCGCGTATGTGGAGACGGTGATGAAGGGAAGGACCGCTAGCGAATATATGAAGATTGAAGGCTCATTTCATGCGAGATAAAGCTTGCTAGTCTTCACAGCCAGGCCAGAACCACAATTCTTCTCCATCCGGTCCGATGCAATAATCGCCTTGATTGCGCGAGACATCGGTGATTCCGCGGCGGAGTTCACACAGCATTGCTCGACCTACTTCCAGAAAGAGGGCATCTTTTGATTCGACAAGATGCCAGTGGTCTGCATTCATTTTTCTGGGCGCGTATGAGATTTGAATCTCTTTCGCAGGGCGATGCTTGAGTGCGGCATTTGGAATTCCGAGCTGCATTGGACCAGGCATCGTCAATTCAACTCTTACTTTGGCTGAATAGTCTGACGACGTCATCAAGGCAAGCAGCTCCAACAGTGATGTGCAGGCTGCGCGATCCGCTGTCATGTGCCAGCCTTCATAGTTTCGTGTGTGGCCTTTGTATCGCCAGACGTAAACATTGCCCACGAGTCGCCACTTTTGCACCGCTTCGTTCATATGCAGAAACTATATCGTGTGGCATTGATCGCAACGGCGCGGAAGCTGGTTCGAAGTGTGTTTGGTGTTCGCACGCATCGGCCAATGGATGAAAGAGTGCTGCTCACAGAGCAGCGGCACACAACAACGGTGTGCGGTAGAGAGGAAAATTGGATCCGGCTCCCCTCCCTCATTCGCGGGAATGATCGCATTGGGATCGATCACGCGGCGCGGAACTTGCCCGTGCGGCGAGCGGTTGAAGTCTGCGTGTGCTTGCGTTTGACGCGACGTTTGGACGGGAGTGCGGGGACGGCTTCGCAGACGGCTTTGGCAACGGCGCGATCGATGGGCGTGCCGAGCCGGAATGCACGGTCAATTCTGTCGCCAACTGATGTCGTGTTCGTTTTCTTCATGGGTCAGCTGTGCGGGTGATTTTACGCCAAGTCGCATGTTGTGAGATCACAATTTTCTGATTTCTTTCGCGTGACGCGATCAACTCCGGCCCTGTATTTGAAGAATTATCGTATGCCCGTAAGCGATCTGCGATCGGCATATACAGCGATGCGAAGTTTTCCACGCTTCGGACATATCTTCGCTGAACGACATCGGATGGAACCGCGTGGCCACCCTGACGCACTCGTTGGCGGACACGTTGCAAGGCCAAAGCCGGAGAGCGGAGCCAGATGTACACGACGGTCAATTCATATCCGAATTCGCGCAGCGACTTGAGCCACGGGCAAAATGTGCGACTTGCCATCGTCGTCTCGAATGCGAAATCAGCACGATGCAATGAAAGTTCATGCAGACGCGCGAGCATAATTCGTCCTGCGGAGAACGCGGAACGTTCAGGCGCGTATCCGGACAGTCCTGCGGCGATCGTATCCGCATTCACGAATTCATCGATATGAAAGAAGTCACGAAGAAGGTTTCGCGAGATCGTGGTCTTTCACGCACCGTTGGGGGCCGCCGAGCATGATGACTTGAGGAGCGACGCTCATTCGGAGTGGAAGCGTAACAAGAACACAAACAGAAGAATGTCCCCAGTCAATTGGAAGTGAGTCGTGCAATTCAGCGCCAGGGCCGCGTAGCGGCCCGGCTATGGTGAAAGATGACGTGGGCAAAGATGATGTGTGGTGCCCCTCCCATGAAGAGAAGAGCACTGCCGACACGGCAGTGGCACACAAGAAAGACATGAACTCCCGTCCCACCCATTTGTTCTCGGGAATGACGAAAATGAGCGGTGGGTTTCGATCACTACGCTGACCTGACACACCCTACAAGAATGGATTCCCACTTTCGTGGGAATGACAGAAAAGAAGAATCCCTCGCTTGCGCTTCGGGCTATTTGGATTTGTTATTCGAGCCAATCTTTGGCTTTGAGGCGCTGGGGGACGTACTGCTCGGTGACGTAGGAGATGTCCTTGGTGATGAGGGATTCGACTTCCATCTTGAAGCCGTTGGAGAGAAGCAGGTCGATTTCCTTCTGCCAGGCGCGGTGCTTTTCAAACCAGGGGTAGGCGGCGATCTCGCGGGCGCGCTTGGTGTCGTTGTCGCTGAGCGTGATTTTCACCGCGTCGGGGAGATCGCATTCCTTGTAATCCTTGGCGCGGATGCCGAGGAATTTGGCTTCGGGAATGGCGAGGCGCGAGGATTCAAAGGCAAGCGAAATCGAACCCTGCTTGATGACGGAATAGATGTAATGTCCCCAGGGATCGCAATCGAGGAGACAAATAATGGGGAGCTTGAGTTCCTGATTGAAACGCTGGAGGAGACGACGGACACCGCGCGGCGGCTGACCTGCGCCGTGGGTGAGGATGCAGTTGTTTTTTTCCCAGAAGCGGTCTTCGTTGAAGCGGTTCCAGACGGTGCCTTTTTCGACGTGGAGGACGAACTTGGCTTCGCACTTGCCGAACTGGATGACGTCACCTTCAACGATGGAAGGGATTGCGTATCCGCCGGAGCCCATACGGCGACAGTTAATTTCATCGCCTTTGTCGATGAGGGTGATGTTGCCGACCATTGATCCGCGATTCTCGGCGAAGATGTGGAGTTCTTCGCGGAGCGCGCCGAGGGTGACTTCGAGGTCTTCGAGAATGGGGTCGGATTCCTGCTGCTCATCGAAGGTGTTTTCCTTCGTGCCGGCGACGGTGTGCTTGGCCTTGTAGAAGACACCTCGGAGGCTGGATGTTTTTTCAGCCTGGATGAGATCGCGGATGGTGGAGGCGTGCAGCATGGTCTGCATGAACTGCTTGGCCTGATTGAGGTTGAAGAGTTCGCGGTCGGCGGTGGCATCGCCCATCTGCAGGATGCCTTTGGATTTGTTCCAGATGGTGTTGGAGCGCGTGCGGGTGGGGATGGAGACGATGGGCTCGCGGCCGGCGAAGGTTTTCTTGGCGACATCCTGCGCGAGGGAGGTGATTTTTTCGAGAGTGGCTTTGTCGCGCTGCTTAGTTTTGGCGGAGGTTTTGGACATTGGGCTTTCTCTGAGTTGAACTCAATTCAGATGGCGCATTCGTGAACGAATGAGCAGATCATTGAATGCTGCACGGTTGGTCGGCTCTTCAGGAAGTTGCGAATGATCGTGGGCATCTTCGAGCATTGCACACAAACGGTTGAATTCATTTTCATGCCAATCGAGTGATTCCTTGAGTTCCTGCTTTTCTTCACCGGCGATCTTGGCTGCGATGAGATCGTTGATGTGATTGAGTTTGAAGATTTCGTTGAGACGTCTGAGGTTCGACTCGACCTTCCCTGTCCGCATGAGATGAATACCGGCGAGGAGTACGCGATAGGTGTAGAGAAGACCTTTGACTGTTGGCCGTCCGCTTTTAACGACTTCCTGCCATTGGTTCTGGCCGAACCGGAGGAAGTGATGACGATGGTGACGGGTGATGACGCCGGGAATCAGTTCGCGAAGCTCGGCGAATTCCGGTGAATCGACGACCACGAGCGGGGAAGCGGCTTGTTCAAGGACGTAGCCGTTGTGTTTCAGCAAGAGCGTGAAGAATTTCTTGATGTCATGTGTCACCAGATCCATTTCGATGGGCAAGGTCCGATCCATCACTTCATGGGTTTCGGATGGAGGAGACATCTGGACCAACTGACGGACGGGAGTAATGTGACATCCGCGCAAGTCATAATCGGAGTCTGGTGATTCAAAACCGTAGAGATGGGCGCCGCTCACCGTAACGAACATCAAGGGATATGGATGCTTGCGCGAGTAGTCGCCAAGCCATTTCATATCGAGTGATGTTGCAGAGGTAGTAGCTGACATTTTTGTGTATCAAAAGAGGTCATCTTCCTTGTCGGATTTTTTTGAGCGTTTGGATTTTGCTGATCGCGATTTTGAAGATTTGCTTTCGTTGTCGCTTGTTTCATCGGCTTCGGCGAGGAGGGGATTGGCGGAGGGGATGATGATGACGCCATCCTGATCGGCGGAGTCTTCGGACTTGATCGCCTTGCCTTCCTCATTGAGCCTGAGATCGGCGGCGGCGGTGCGCTTTTTGGCCTGCACGAGAAGGGATTCGTAGAGTTTTTTCGCGCTGTCGCCGGTGATGGCGGAGACAGCCTGGGAGATTTCGCCGATGTAGCGCTCGAAGA
>DASZQE010000525.1:0-5982 GCA_035550175.1 Phycisphaerales bacterium
CTCCGCCAGTTCCTTCTGGTCAGGCCCGAGCTGCTTGAGGCCCTCCACCAGCGCTGCGACCTTCAATTCCTCCCGCACCTTCCAGTTCACGAATGCTTCAATGTCCGGATGGTCCGCGTCCAGGCACACCATCTTCGCCGCTCGTCGCGTCGTCCCGCCCGACTTGATCGCGCCCGCCGCCCGGTCGCCGATCTTCAGAAAGCTCATCAAGCCCGATGATTTTCCTCCGCCCGACAACGGCTCATCATCGCCGCGCAACTGGCTGAAGTTCGTCCCCGTGCCCGATCCGTACTTGAACAGCCGCGCCTCGCGCGTCCACAAGTCCATGATCCCGCCTTCGTTCACCAGGTCATCCTTTACGCTCTGGATGAAGCACGCGTGTGGCTGCGGGTGCGTGTACGCGTCATCCGCCAGCGAAATCGCCCCCGTGTCCGGATCAGGAACCCAGTGCCCCTGCGCCGGCCCGCTGATCCCGTACGCCCAGTTCAATCCCGTATTAAACCACTGCGGGCTGTTCGGCGCAGCGATCTGGTGCAGCAGCATGTACGCCAGCTCATCGTAAAACGCCTGTGCGTCCTCAACGCTGTCAAAATACCCGTGCGTCTCGCCCCAGTGCCGCCAGCATCCCGCCAGTCGATGCACCACCTGCCGCACCGACTTCTCCGGCCCAGTCGCACCTTTCCCTGATGGGACATCCGTTCTTTCGCCTTTGCTCAGTTCGCCTTTGCTTAGTTCGCCTATGCTTGGTGGGACGGCCGTCCCGGCCGTCTCATCCTTGGCGCGAATGCCCTGCGAAACACCGGTTCCGGTTGAATCCTGCGGAATCCCCGCCTTCCGGAAATACTTGCTCACCACGATGTCCGTCGCCAACTGCGACCAGCTCTTCGGAACCTCCGCATCTTTCATTTCAAACACGGCCCGTCCGTCCGAGTCCGTGATCTTGCTTGTCCGGCGTGTCCACTCAACTGTGGAGTAAACATCAAATCCGGGTGTGGCGTTGGTGAAGCGTCGTGAAATTTTCATGTGTGACCTCAGCGTCCTTGCTGGAGAAAGAAGGCAATAGGCATTAGGCAATAGGCAAGAGAGAAGAAAGACGTGACAACGTTGAATAAATCATGTGTGTTCGAGACTTCGGATCAGTCCTCCAAGCACTCGGCTGGTTTCGTCGAGTTGTTGCTGAACGATGTTGAGTTGCTCGATAGAAACAAACTTCAGTTCGTTCGCAAAGAGAAGTTGTGTTTCCGCTTCGTACAACGATCCGCGGGCTATGCGGAGAAAACGAACGTAGTCCGGCAGGCTCTCTCGTCCATAACCCTCTGCGATGTTGCTTGCAATTGAGATTGCACAACGACGAAGTTGCATGCTCAATGCAAATCGCTCTTCGGATGGAAACGTTCGTGCAATCCGATGAAGCTGAATTCCAAGATGAAATGCTTTTTGCCATGCGACTAAATCCCGAAAGGAGCGAATCTCTGTCAACGGACGATTCTCCGCACTAGTGCCTAATGCCTAGTGCCTAGTGCCTTTTCACTCAATCAACCTTCGGCAACGTCAGCCCGCTCTGATCCTGATACTTCCCCGACTTGTCCGCATACGAAATCGCGCACACGCGATCCCCCTTCAGGAACACCATCTGCGCAATCCCCTCGTTCGCGTAAATCTTCGCCGGCAGCGGCGTCGTGTTCGAAATTTCAATCGTCACCTTGCCCCGCCATTCCGGCTCAAGCGGTGTCACGTTCACGATGATCCCGCATCGCGCATACGTGCTCTTCCCCACGCAGATCGCCAGCACGTCCCGCGGAATCTCAAACGTCTCCACCGTCTCGCACAGCGCAAAGCTGTTCGGCGGAATGATCACGTGATCCTTCCCCGTCACCGCAGTGTCCACCGTCACGAACAGATCATCCGTGAATCGCTTCGGATCAACGATCGCCTGCCCGCCCGTCGGCGACACATTCGTGAAGATCTTGAACTTCGTGCCCACCCGCACGTCGTATCCGTAGCTCGAAACGCCGAAGCTGATCCGCCCCGGCCGCTTCGTGTTGTCTTCAAAGGGATCAATGCGAACGAGTTCGCGGATTTGTGTATCGCACAGGACAGCCATGGTCGACTCCCACCAGTTTTTTGGTGCGCTTCTCGAAGACGGGTCAGGGCTTCGCGGAACGCACGGGAAACGTGTCTGCCGGGTCAACAAGTTGGCTGCATCAATCTGCGGAAAGGCACGCAAAACCGAATCAGGGCGTGACCAAACGCTTCGCGCTCTTCAGGCACGAAAGGGTCACAATCAGGCCGGCCGAGTCCCGCGACTCAGCCAATGATTCTGTTTTTCAGGGGTCCCACCGGACCCCGTAGACGGGTCTTTCCGCCGAAGGTCGATACAACCACCGGCAATCCCTATCGTACTACCACATCTTGTGGATTCAAGATTTCCTTCAACAAAAGGTAGTGTTTTTTGTTTCAGGATGGTAAAGATAAGGTTGCCAAGAGGTTATCGAAGAAGATTTTTCCAGCAACCAACGAGGTCTTGTGTGGACAAACTGTTTCCACCTGTCAGATGCCCAATACATGGTGTAAAAGGGCTTTCCCCATCAAAACCATCGAAATCGACCCCAAGTTTGGTGGTTTTTGGGCACATGGCCCGCGTTGCACGCAAGAATGGATGCACGATGAACGAAGCCGCCATGCTCCTTGAAGGCCTCACCGAACCGCAGAAACAAGCGGTCCAGCACATGGAAGGTGCGCTTCTCGTGCTCGCCGGCCCGGGCTCCGGCAAAACCACGGTTGTGACCCGCCGAATTGCGCACCTGATTTTGAGGGGGGTTCGCCCTTGGCGGATTCTCGCCCTCACCTTCACCAACAAAGCCGCCCGCGAAATGCAGAACCGCGTCAACGCGCTTCTCGCTCGCACCAACATCGAAGGCAAGGGCCTGACCGTCGCCACATTCCATTCCTTCTGCGCTCGTTTGCTCCGCCGCTACGCAAAAGAAGCCGGCCTCTCTCCGAATTTTTCCATCTACGACAGCGCCGACCAGAACGCGGCAATCAAGAAAGCGCTCGAAGATGCCCGCATAGACTCCAAGAATTTCTCGCCCGGAATGGTTGCCAGCGTCATCAGCAACGCCAAGAACGCGCTCCAGAGCGCAGCGGAGTTCGGCGCCCAGGCCAACGATTTTGTCAGTAAGACCGTCGCCCGCGTCTATGCCGCCTACGAGCAGATTCTGAAAACCGCCGCCGCCGTGGACTTTGATGATCTGCTCTTGCTCACCGCGAAACTGCTCCGCGACAACGAAGCCGTGCGAATGCAGTTGCAGCATCGCTTTCAGTTTCTCCTCATCGATGAATATCAGGACACCAATCACGCGCAGTTCATGATCGCCCACACCCTCGCCGCCGCACACGGCAACATCTGCGTCGTCGGCGACCCCGATCAATCCATCTACGCCTGGCGCGGCGCGGACATCGGCAACATTCTTGAGTTCGAGCAGCAGTATCCGAGCGCCGCCGTCGTTCCGCTCGGCCAGAATTTCCGCAGCACCGCCCACATCGTCGCCACCGCCGCCAAACTCATCGAAAACAACAAGCGCCGCAAACACAAGCGTCTCCACACCGAACTCGGTGAAGGCGTGAAACCCCTGATGAAAGTCTGCGCCGATGAGCACGATGAGGCACGCGAAATCGCCGAGCTGCTCCGCGAGGAACACGAGAAGAACACGACCTGGCGCGAAATGGCGGTCCTCTATCGCATCAACGCGCTCAGCCGCGTGCTTGAAGAGGAGCTTCGCGCAGCGCAGATTCCTTACACCATCGCCCGCGGCACCGCGTTCTACGATCGCAAGGAGGTGAAGGATGCCCTCGCCTACCTCCGCCTCATCGCCAACGAATCCGATGAAGTGTCGCTCCGGCGGATCGTCAACGTCCCGCCTCGCGGCATCGGCAACACCACCCTCAACGCCGTCGAGTTGTTTGCGGTCAACAATCAGGTGTCGCTCATGGATGCCATGCGCAGAGCGGGTGAGATCATGTCGCTCTCCGCGCGCGCCCAAACCGCGATTCGCAAGTTTGTGGAGATGGTGGATGGTTGGCGAAAACAGTGCGAAACAGACGGATTGCCCGAAGTCGAGGTCGGAGGATTGCAATTTGAATCAGGAAGTGCGGCCGAAGAGCATGAGGGGGAAGTCGAATTGCGCACGTTGGTGGAGATGGTGATTCGTGAAAGTGGTTTGGAGACCATGTTCGCCTCCAGCAAAGCCGATGAAGATCGTGAGCGACTTGAGAACCTGGGCGAACTTGTCAGCGCCACCGCCCCAAGTCAACGGCGCACAACCGAACCCGATTCATCCGACGAAACTCCTCCGACAGATGATGTGAATGAGCGCGCGCGGAAAGCCATGACTGCAGCCGGATACGCCGAAATGGCGGTATTTGATTCCGTATGGGAAGGTTTGGAAGAAGAGAGCGGCGAAGAACTCGAATCCGCCGCCGTCGAATCAACGGGCTTGATGAAGAAATTGCGTGATTTTCTGGAAAGCGTCGCCCTCGTCAGCGATGCCGATGCGATTGATCCCGAAAACGGCGCAGTCACGCTGATGACGCTCCACGCAGCCAAAGGCCTGGAATTTGAAGTCGTGTGCCTCGCCGGGTTGGAAGAGGGAATTCTGCCCCACACCCGTGCGTTCAACAGCGACGCGGAACTCGAGGAAGAACGCCGATTGTGCTTTGTCGGCCTCACGCGCGCCAAACGCAGGCTCTTGCTGACACGCGCGGTGATGCGCACGCAGCGCGGCGTGCCTGAGCGCATGATCGGTAGCCAGTTTGTTCGCGAATTGCCGAGAGAAAATGTGGAGTTCGATGAGCGCGAAGATCCCGCATGGGGCATGCGCACTGATGATGACGGCGCAGATGGACAAAATGAATGGGGGCGGTCCGGCGCGTATCAGCGCCGCTCGCCGCGCACAAAAGTGGAGGCATCCCCGGCGCGCACGTATCGCCCGCCGGTGCGCGAATCCGGCGGGGGACTGGAGGAGGATTACCCGGTCGGGTGCATGGTCCGACATCCGATGTTCGGACTCGGGCGCGTGGAAAGTTTCACGCCTCGGCCCGCGGGCGCGGCGGTGCGCGTCGCGTTCACCCGCGTCGGCAGCAAAACGCTGATTCTCGGCTACGCGAAACTCGAACGGGTGTAAAGAATGCGCCAACTGCAGAAATTCAAGCGTTGCGGCCGCCGGCGAGAAGTTCGGAAGGCTGGGAGCGCGTCATGCGGCGCGCGCCCGGAATGGCGACGAGGCAGGTGAGGGCGAGCAGCACGGCGATGCCTGCGAGCGTGGGAAGAACGGGAACAACGAAGCGCACGGGCAAGCCCAGCAGATCGCGATAGAGAAATGCGCCGATGGCCGCGAGGTGCAGACCGAGCGCGATGCCGACGACCGCCGCGACGATGGCGATGATGATGGCTTCGGAGAGGATCAAGCGAACGAGAAGCGGGTTTCCCGCACCGACTGCGCGAAGCACGCCGTACTCAAATCGACGTGTGTGAATGTTGGCGAGAATGACGTTGCCCATGCCGATGCTTGCGAGAACGAGCGCGGCGAAGGCGATCGTCGATTGCACCACGAGCAAGCCGACCGCGACTTCGTTCAACGTGTCGGTGATTGCGCCGCTGGTCTGGAACTCGACGCCGGGCGCAGCGGAGAGCACCTGTTCGCGGGCTTCGGCATCGGAGACGCCGGGCTTGAGATTGATGAGCATGGCGTAGGCATCGTGGCTGTCAAACGTGGTTTTGACGGTGTTCCAGTCCACGAACACGCAGCCGGTGGAAATTTCCATGTACTGATTGCGGACGCCGAAGAAATCCACAGCCATTTCGAGGCCGGTGGCATCGACTGCGCCGACGATCGTGAAGGATTTCTGGGCCCGGCCGGTGGCGAGGGTCATGGTGTCGCCGAGTTTCACTTTGTTGGTTGTGAGGAAACGAGAAGAGACAAG
>DASZQE010000526.1:0-2041 GCA_035550175.1 Phycisphaerales bacterium
CACAATGGACCCATCCTGATCGATGGGATCGTCAGTGAATTCCCGCGACTTGAGCCTGACGTTGATTTTTTGAAACACCGCACCGCGAACGTGTGAATTTCTGCGGAAAAAATGATTTCGTGTCGCAACAAGATCAGCCGGAGTTGTCCAGATTCACATTGCGCCGAATGAACTTTTGGTTAATCCATCCAAAATGATCGTTGATCAGGATTGATCCGATGGTACCTTGCGATATCGACCCGTGAAGATGACCCTCGGAGGAGAGGCCATCTGAGCGGGTCGGTTCTTTTTTGGAGCGCATCATTCTCCAGGCGTCGGGCGTAGCGTGTTCTGCGATCAGAGAAATCGTCACCCTCGATATTCAATCGGCTTGTCCGTCGTGCCGGTGATTTCCTTGATCAACGTCATCGCGGTGAATCCCGCAACAGCCAGCAAGCCGAGCAGCAAGGCCTGGCCGGTCAGCCCCAGCGTCATCATCCACGCTGCGCCATACCAACTTTGCCACATGGCTCCGTAGCGGCGCATTTTTTCCGCACCAGCACGATTCGGCACACCGGTGATTTTCCACCATGCGACAATCACGAATGCGACGACTGCCAGCATGGGATAGACCAGTCCGGCAGGACTCGTGCCTTCGGGAAGCAGCCGCCCTTCGCGATTCATTCCCGCGCCGAGAAGAATCGCTGACCAAACGAGCCAGCCGATCGCGGTGGCGAAAATTGTCACCCGCGTCATCTTCGGCCGTTTGTCCTCAAGCACGTACACGGTCATTGCGATCGCCATGCTGTGCGACATCACAAGCCAGACCGGAAGCGTGAAAACCAGCTCGCGGTTGGGAATGAACATATGGCAAGCGTGAACCAGACCGACGGTAACAAAGCCCATGACAGGAATATGCTTGCCGGCGGCGTTGTAGAAGAGAATTCCGGTGGCCGTGAGCAGTGTCACCAGAATTGATCCGATGTCCCAGAAAAACACACTCGCCAGGATGGCCATGATCAGCGCACCGGTGGTCACGACAATCGCCTGGCCCATGCGGATGCGGCCGGCAGGAATCGGCCTTTCCGGGCTGAACGCGCTATCGTGGCGAAAATCAAGCACATCATTCAGCGAAGCACCGAACGCAAACAGCCCCACTGCGATGATCGCTCCGAGCGCCAGGGCCGCCCACGTCGACATCTCGCAAATTTGCGGCAGCATGCTGCCGTAGTAGGCTTTCTGCGACTGGGTCAACAGAATGACAAACCACAAATCACTGATCGCCCCGAAGGCCATCGTGAGCCGGGTCAGTTGAATGGCTGTGATGAGTCGAAGAATGGTTCGGCGCACCGAAGTATCGTAGACACTTTCCAAGCATTCCGGTTGTTTGAAAGAGGCTCGGCCGAACCCTACGATGTCCGTCCCCTTGATGTCCGCACCGCACACGAAACAACCCGCGGATGAACTCCCGGACGCAGAATCCCTGCGTTGCGCGATTGTTGTGAGCCGGTATCACTCGGACATTACCGCGGCACTTCTGGCCGGCGCTCAAGAGGTCTTTCTCGCACGACATGGCAAGGAGCAGAATCTGCTGGTGGTCGATTCGCCTGGCGCGTTTGAATTGACCGCCATCTGCGGAACCCTTGCCAGAGGCGAAGCGACCTTCGGCAAACCTGACGTGATTGTGACGCTTGGATGCGTGCTCACCGGCGAAACGACGCACGATCAGCACATTGCGCAATCGATCCGACAAGGCATCACTTCGATTACCGTCAATACGGGCGTGCCGATCGCATTTGGTGTGCTGACATGTCAAACCATGCAGCAAGCAAAGGCCCGCGCGATGCCCGCACACTCAAGTCAGGGGAGCAACAAGGGCGCGGAAACCATGGAGGCGGCGATTGAAATCGCTCACACGATCAAACTCCTGAAATCCACGAAGAGGAACTCCCAGTGAGTGCTGCACGGGACATTCGACGCTGTGCGATCCAGATTCTCTATCAACTGGATTCAGGGGTAGACATTCCCGCTGACCTGATGCTCAGTTCACTCGAGGAATCAC
>DASZQE010000527.1:0-12892 GCA_035550175.1 Phycisphaerales bacterium
CAACGACGAGTGATTTCATCGAGTTGAGCAGGTCGGCAACTTCGGAAAGGTAGCCTTCCGTCGTGGCAATGACCGAGCTGGCGCGTTCGGAGTTCTTGACCGCCTGATTCAGACCACTCAGTTCGCTGCGCAAGCGTTCAGAGACGATGAGGCCGGCGGGGTCATCCTTGCCGCGATTGATGCGCAAGCCGGTGGACAGACGTTCAAGGCGAACGCCGAGGTCATCACTGGTTCGGGCGAGATTGGTACGGGCAATGAGTGACGCGATATTGGTGTTGATCCTAGCCATGGCAATCCTCCTTGATTGAGGCTAGCGGTCGCGGTCAAGACAGTCAGAAGCGGGCCATCCGCGACGAACGCAAGATAATGAGAAACAGCGGGACAAAACTCCGGGTCCGTTCAAGCGCGGACCTAAGCGCTTTCTTTCTTCCTCCGAGAAGCATTGGATTGCGAGCCAAGTTTCTGAGCCGCAGGATGCGGACGAGAAGGCCTGGCCGGCACATCGGCCTTGATCATGCCGAGTTCATTGACATTGAAACGAGCAGCTTGTTCGTTTTCACGACGAATCGCGTCGTAGACTTCCTTCCGATGCACGGGGACATGAGGCGGGGCTTTGATGCCGATCCGCACCTTGTCTCCGCGAATGTCGACGACGGTGAGTTCAATGTCGTCGCCGATCATGATTGTTTCATCGCGCTGACGTGAAAGCACCAACATGTGGTGGCTCCTTCCTGGATGAGCCGACGACCGCCCGATGCGGAGTCAGACTCACCGAGGCCTCCTTGCCTCGGCCCATTTTTCTACGACATACCAACGCTATTCATCTCGGAATGCGGGGACATGCCCCGAGCCGCGCGGCCGGCTCGGCCTCCAACGAACTATGCTGACACGGCGTGGACACGATCCGCCAGTCGGACAATCTCGTGACGGGTGGTCCATTTCTTGTCAGCCAGCACCAACTGCACCGCGGAGTGGTTGGTGAGGTTGATCACCAACGGACCCTGCAGATTGGCAGTCAGCGTTTGATCGTATTTGTTGACGATGACGAAGATCTGAGCATCTTCCAGACGATCGAGACTGAGTTCGATCGCCTGCTCCTTGCGAATGGTGGCCTGGTAGTCGGCGATCCACAAACTGGGATCGGTGACGACAAATGCCAGATCGGGGAGGTCCACGGATTGAAGCCAGAAGAACACTGCATCATCATCCGGCTGAAGCAGGGCATAGCGTTTATAGCTTGAAAACCCAAGCAAACCAGCGGGAAAAGAAATGATGCGCCGCTCATCGAGCTCCACGACGCCGAAACGAGTTGTCTGCACCTTCATGTGCAACGCTCCATCCATCGGCCAACCAGTCCTTGGTGTCGTCGCACGTATCCATGTGCGATCGTGACGTCCTGTCGGATCAGCGAACCCGGCCGGAGGGTCCGCGTCACCAGTTCAAAGGTCTACTGGAGGAAATCCAGCAGACTGAGGGAAGATGCTTTTGTAGTCGTGATCAATCCTGCCTGAAGCTGCTGCTGCAGCGTGGAAAAACGAACAGCGGCCTCGGTCATGTCGAGGTCCTGCAAATTGCTTTTGAGTGACTTGTCCTGAATCATCAGATCCTGCTCGTGGGTAATCGCATCAGAAACTCGCTTTGCCCGAACACCGATGTCCGCCCTGGCTTCAGCCAATCGGGCGATATCCGTGTCCAATCCTTGAACAGCAAAGTTGATGCCGCGAGAGTCATCCGCATCCAAGGCGTCGCGAAGGGCGATGAGATGGGAGAAAAGGCTGTCAACGGCAACAGTTGCGCGGTCTTCGCCGGCCAAAGTTGCGCTTGTGGTGGAACCGAGAATTCCCAGGTCATCTGCGGCCTGCGAATTGTTCTGAGCCGTCACAGCCGTCGGGTTCGCGCCCACGGTGTTGTCGGTCAAGGTGATGCCGTTTCCGTCCGTGGCAAGCGCGGCTTCAAAATCCGCCGGCACAGCAAGGCCTGCGGTCGTGGCTGCGGCGTTGATCTGGTCCAGAACATCCTGAACCGTGGCCACATCCTCCAGGTCCACATCGAAGGACGTGCCGTCTTTGAGCGAAATTGTGAAATCAACATCACGGGTCGGATCGGGCAATCCGCTGACAGGATCAACCCCGCCGGTCGCGATGCTGACGCCTCGTCCGTTGTTGAAATCCGAGAGCAGCGTCGAGCCGGTAAAACTTCGGACGCCGAGTTCTGTGGCGGTGGTTCCACCGGCAACTTCACCAATGCTCATCTGCCCGCCGGAAAGCTCATTGATGAAATTGAGTCGATCGGCCGTATCGGCAACTTCGACACGGATGCCGATGTTGAGTCCGGCGACGGCATTCATGACATCCTGCACCGTTTGCGCGGATGAAAGATCCAAATCTCGCGTTTGGCCGCCGTTGGCAAGTCGAATGGTGCCCAATGGCACGGTGACGCCGGTCAGGCTTGATAGCGATGTGCGCTCAGTGAGTTTGGGATCAATATCCTGTCCGGTCCCGCCGGCGATCGCGTAGGTTCCGGTCAACCCCAGATCGGCGGCGGCGCCATCAGCACCGAGGTCGGAAATCGTGATCGCAACAGTGTTGCCGGCAATAGCGAACCGATTTCCGGTGCCAGCATCAATGGAGACCGTGGCGCCGGCATCGACCGTCTGAATCGCGGTCTGCAAGGCAGTGATCACGTCATCGGCTGTGGCTGCGTCGGAAAGATCAACAGACACATCGGTTCCACCGACATCGACATTGATCGTTCCCAGCGTGACTCCGAGTCCGCGTGCGCCGTTGAGATCCAACAGCCGGGTTGAACCTGTCAGTTGCGGATCAAGATCCGCACTGCCCTGCACGCGCGCACTCAGCGAGCCGAACACTTCCTCGCCGGATGTGGTAATTCGTCCGGTGGAATTGAGCCCACTATCGGTGATCAGGCCTTCGCCCTGACCGGTGTACCGAAGACCGCCCAGAAGGTCGACCATCGGCTGCCTTGCGGTCGATGTTCCACCAAAGAGATAGAGGTCCTGGTACTTGCTGTTCGCTGTTTGAAGCAGACTGTTGAGGATGCCATCAATCACGCGCGCTTCAGTCTTGCGTGTATCCGCGTCAGAGCCGACTCCGATCTGACCAAGTCCGACTTCCTTCGCCTGGAGCAGGTTGTCGCTCGCTTCCGCAAGCGCCCCATCAGCGGTGTTGAGGACCGCATCGGCGTGAGAAAGGTTCTTAAGTCGCTGATCGCGGCGTTCGAGCAGGTCATCCAAAACGCCTATTGAACTTGCCGCAACGACATTGTCGGAAGGACGATTGACTGCTTTGCCGGTTGAAATCTGCACCTGCGTCTGAAGCAAGCGTTGATTTGAATTCTGAATCGACGCGAGCATGATTTGCGACGCGAGAAAATTCGGCACGCGGGCGAGATTCGTTGGGATGGTGCTCATGGTTCAGCTCTGCGAATCACAAAGAATTTATTGAACTATGGAAAGCAGCGTCTGCAGCGCGTCGTTAATCACATTGATGAATCGAGCTGCGGCCTGGAATTGCCGCTGAAACGTCAACAGGTTGATGGATTCTTCATCCAGCGACACCCCGGAGACCGCCTGCACCTGCGCGTCCAGACTTTGCCGGACAAGCTGCGAAGTCTGCGCAGCAGAGTTCGCAGCGTCGGTTTTGACGGCGAGCGTATCCACTGATTTCTGCCAGAACTCTCGCAGGCTCTGGTTTCCCAACTCCGAAAATGTGGAATCCTGCAGGTCGGCGATCGCCAGTGCGGTTGTGTTTGACCCGGCGATGTTTCCGCCACCGGCCGCGAGTTTCGATGGGTCGGTTTGCAGAACCTGATTGACGCCGATGTCAGCCGCATTTTCGCCGGTAAAGAACGTGTTAACGCCCAGGGCCGCGAGCGCTCCACTGCTGTCGTCAGAGAACGAGATTTCATATCCATCCGCGGCCGTCAACGTGAAATGATTCGTAGCGCTGATTGATGCGGTGACGTTGGGCACACCGACCGTGTTGTTGATCTCATCAATCAGATCGTCGAGCGAGTCGGCATTGCCATTCACGTGAATTTCATGCGTGGTCATCAACCCGGTCTGTTGGTTGGTGACGTTGATGAAGAAGCTGCCATTCCCGATCGTAAAAGCGAGTCCGGCATCAGTTGAATTGAGGTTGGCGGTCGTGTCGTCAATCCGATATGTGCCCTCCGCGGATTCAAATCCGGTCTGACCCTGACCTTGCGAATACACACGGTTGAGCTGGAAGATGAGCTGCCCCGTGAAGGTGTCCAGATCATCGGTGATGGGCTCGATGTTCTGCTCGCGTTGCACCATCAACCCACCGATGCTGCCGGATGTGACGTTGAGCAGCGTGCCGTCCTCACGCACACGAATCGTGAGATTCGGCTGATCATCGCCGGCATCAACGCGCACCTCCAACCCGCGCGAACGCGAACCGAGCAGAATCGGTTCGGATCCGCTGAGCACATCCACAGTGCCGTTGGTGTGCTCAATGGTTGTGATGTCCAGATACTGGGCCAAGTCGTCCAGCAGACTGTCCCGCTGGTCGCGCAGCGCTCCGATCTCGCCTTGGCCGCCTTCCGCCGTGGCGATCTGATCGTTAAGGGTAGCGAGCTTGTCGAGGATATCGTTGGCTTTGGATACCGAAGCGCCCAACGCCTGGTCCACCTGCTTGCGAAGATCCGTGTATTCACCGCGCAGCGAATTCAGCTTGTTCGCCAACGTCTGCCCCTGCTGAATGACAAGGGTGCGAACCGCGTGGTCTTCAGGATTGTTGGCCAATTCTGAAAAGCTGTTGAAGAAATCACTGAGCGTGGAAGAGACATCCGTATCAGAGAGTTCATTTTGCAGCGTCTCAAGTTCAGTGAGAAACCGCTGCGAAACAAGATCAGACTGCTCTTGACTGACCGCGGTGCGAAGGCGGCTCTGCAGCGCCGTGTCGATTTCTCGATGGATCGACGTGATGTTGACCCCCGTGCCAACGTACGAACGCTGTGCGATCTGCTCGCTTATGGAAGGCGCAAGCGAGACGCTTTGCCGGTGGTATCCCGGTGTGGCGGCGTTGGCCATGTTGTTGCCGGCTACCTGGATGGCCGCTTGGCTGGCCACCATTGCGGATCGGCCGATTTGCAAGGCTCCATTCAGGCTCATGGGCATACCTCAGACGGGTTTGAATGATTGGTCTTCAACTCTTGAGATCCACAGTTCCAGCAAGCTGCACGCCGACGGATATTCGACCCTTTCGCCCGTAGACACGAGCGCGGCTCATCGCGCCATTCACCGATTCCACGATCCCGCCAAGATGTCGGCTGAGCGCTTCCATGGCATTCTTCACAATCGAGCTTTCCTTCTGCACGCGAAGAACCAGATCACGCAGTTCCTGACTGATGGTCTGCAACCGCTTGCCCGCATCTTCTCCGATGGCGTCAGCCACTGCGCTGATACGAACGGCGCCGTTTGCCTTGATGCCCACAAGTGGCGCGAGCCTGCGCATGATTTCCGACCGTTGCGAATCGAGTTCTTCTATTCGCTGAATGCAGGTGCGCTCGCGCGCACAAATCGACCCAAGCGCCGGCGTGTCCGCCACGCGAACAGCCGTTCGCTTTTCATCCAGGCACACAAGCAGAGATTGCTGCGATGCGACGAGATTTCGCAGCACGTGCTCAAGAAGATCGGAGAGCTTGGTCAGCTCCGCGGGCATGACCGACGTATCAGTGCGCGAGGACATCTTTTTGACCTCCTTGCGCTTGCGATGTGTGTTGTGCGTTTGTGACATGGTGCTTGTAGCGATTGACGATGGCGTTCACCAGCGGAAAATTCGGGCTTGATGCGACCGCATCCGCAATCCGTTGGTCCAGCATCGGTCCAAAACGCTTTTCTGCGATTCCGGGCGCGAATGGCCCGACCGCCATCGTGGAATCACGGACTTCCTGCAATAGCGGAAGCAGAAACGCTGACGAAACGAGCTTTGAGGCTGAATCACGCAAGGATCGGTCATCATTCTGGTTCGCATTGGCATTCAGCAATGATTGAAAATCCGGTGACGACTGTGTGCCGAGCCTCAGCGTGGCAGGCGTGAGCGGAATATTGAACGCGCCAGGCGATCTCACGGCTGACATGTCCACGGGATTGAACAGGGAGAGTGCAGTCATTCCTTCACGATCTCCGCATGCAACGCGCCGGTTTTCCGAAGTTCGTACACAATCGCGATTTGATCCTGCACGGAAACATTGAGCATTTTCAAGGCTTCAAGCAACTCCACGAGGCGTGTGCTGTTTCTGCCGTGGTGGTCTGTGGTATCAAGCGCTCTCCAGCTTGTGGGTTCAGGCGGCGGTGGAGCATTTGGGTTGTTTGGATCAACAACCGGCGGAGGAGCCAGGCTTGCAATCGTCAAATCGCCATGACTGATTCCCACCGGACCAATCTGAACATTTCCGGTGACAACAATGATGCCCTGCTTTTCATTGATCACCACGCGCGCTTCCACCTGAATGAGCGAAGGGTCGATGGGAATCATCATCAAGTTGGCAATGAACGTCGCAGGGCTTGCACGATCTGCCGGCGGCAAAAGCACTTTGATGTTCTTGCCGTCTTCAACCGAGGCCAATTCGCTGAAACCATTGACCGCGAACTCCTCATTGATCGCGGAAGCGATCGTCGTTGCCACGGGATATCCCGCGTATTGATCCTTGAGGACGAGGCCCATAGAGCCTGAGGGAGTGACGGGATTCGTGCGAATGTCTGTGAGCATCTGCCCACCGTCTCGCACAACTCCGTTGCGCGGATTTGTGCCTTCGATCACGATCGGGCCTTCGGCGTATGCCATGGGCACCAGGTCGGGCGAATCCGGCCGGGGCAGACGGAGGGGCGAAACCACGAGCATTCCGCCATTCAAACTCTTTGCGTTATACAGGGTGGAAACCGTGACGCTGATACGGTCGCCTTCTCGCACACCGACTGCGGGGATTTCCATGCGGACATCGACGAGTGCATAGGCATCGGCCTTGGCCAGCTCGTCCAGACTTGCGACGGGATTCCCAAGATTCTTCAACAGCTCCGCATAAGGCCTTGCCGCGATGTATGAATCCTTTGACGTGTCGCCGGTGCCGTTGAGGCCGATCACGATTCCCAGGCCCGTGAGCACATTGCGCTCCTGCCCTTTGATCCGGACAAGGTCTTGAACTGAAGTGCCTGATGCAGCGGAAGCTGCGCTGAGCGCGAATACTGCCGCGCAAACTCCGCGCAGCAATGGATTGGCAACGTGTTTCCATGCGAACATGATGGACCTCCTGTCCGTTCCCACGCCCTTGGACCGATATGATGCAAAACCCGGACCAGCCGGAATCGCCGGCCCAACAACGGCGGATGGGTTGATCGTGGCTGAGATACACAAACATCGCCGTGCGCTCATTGCTGCCGCCATCGGTGTTGTCGCCGCACTCGTGGTTTTTGTCGTTCTTGCCTCATGGAACACTCCCTCGGGGACGAGTGAACTCGCCTTGGCCACATTGGTCCAGGCATTGCCTTGGGCAGCACTCTGGTTGGCATCTGCATGGGGATATGGAATTGCTGTTCAACGATGGCTCATGCCAGACGAGCACAATGAATGGCTTGTTCAGATTTCTCTTGGCATTGCGGCACAGCTTTTTCTTGACGCCACATTTGGACGGCTTGGTATGTTGCAATTGGGTGCAAGCGTCGGAGCGTGGCTCATCAATGTCATTGGTGTCGCGGTTCTCGCTCGATGGATCTGGCCTTGGGCGCGACAAGCGTTAATTCGGGATCTCCCGCTCTCCCCACCGCTCATGTGGTCGTTGGCACCTCTGCTGGGTGTCATTCTGCTTGCGACGACATGGGCGCCCGGAGCGCTCTGGCGGACAGAGTTTGGCGGGTACGATGTGCTTTCGTATCACATGCAACTTCCGAAAGAATGGCTTGCACTCGGCCGCATTCAGCCTCTCGATCATAATGTGTACAGTGATTTTCCCTGTTTCGTGGAGTCTGCGTATTACCACTTGGCAGTTCTTCAAGGCGATGCCATTCGGACCGTCTACAGCGCGCAGCTGTTGCATGCATGCATGGCTTTGCTCACAGCAGGATTGATCTACCGAATCGCATGGCGCACGATACCCGGATTGACCGCACTGTTGATCACGATGCTGTTTTTCTGGACGCCGTGGATCATCGTCGTTTCGACGTTGGCGTATGATGAGTGCTTTGTCCTGCTCATGCTTGCGACGGGAATATATGTTGTCAGTGGCTTCAGAATATCCGCTGCGCAACGAGGAATGATCACCGGCTTTCTATCTGCCGTCGCATGTGGCACAAAACTTACTTCCATCGGATTTGTCGCTGCGCCACTCTTCATACTGCTTCTCTGGAACATGTCCCACAAGCACATCTTCAAGCCCATTGCGATTTACAGTCTGACGTGTCTGGTAATTGTGTCACCTTGTTTGATTCATAACTGGTTGAGCATCGGCAACCCTGTTTTTCCGCTCGCCCACACAATCTTCTCCTCAGATCATTGGTCGCCAGACCAGTTTTCGCGGTTTCACAATGGTCACATGCCAAGCATGGGGCAGGCATCGCGATTTCTTCAAGCCGGCCAACAATTCCTCTGGTTTGGATTCGGTCCGAACCCTGCCCCGTCCGATCCGTGGATCCCTCAGTGGGGCATCACCCCAATACTCACGGCGATCGCGATCGTCATTGCAGTTACCACCAGACGAATTTCAATGCGAACGACGCAGTATTTCGTGATACTTTTGTTGCAATGTATCTTTTGGATGTTCTTTACTCACATCAAAAGTCGCTTTGCACTGCCGATGATCGTTCCCAGCATATTGATTATTGGTGAATTGATTGGGGCATTCGTAAGAACGAGGGACACCGAGTCAGATCACAAAATCAACGACATGTCTCCACTACAAGCCATATTGATTACACTCGGTTGCCTGTTGATCTCGATCAGCTGTACGCTCGTGTATGTTCGCGATCCGAGCGTTCTGAGCGGCCACGTGACCATCGGCCTGGCTGACACCTTGGCCGGACGCAACCTTGACAAAGACGTCGCTCACGAATTGAGCGAATCAAGTTCTGCTATTTTTCTGAATACGCAACTGCCTGCTGATTCACGAATTCTTCTTATCGGCGAAGCTGCGCCGTTGTATATCACCGCGCATATCACGTATAACACAACGTGGAATTCATCCATCCTTTCACAAGCGATCCGCCAGCATCCGGATTCTCCATCCATCTGGATCGATCAGATTCGTGAGCGAGGCTTCACGCACCTGCTGATCAATCGCACTATGCTCGATGTCTGGGACGCAGCAGGCTGGAATGACCCGGCACTCTCAATATCCAATATGGATTCCTTAACCCGTATTCTTCGCGCGGTTGCAAAGCCATTTCCCAATAACGTAATGCTGTACGATCTTCGTGCTATTACGGAAAGAACTTCTTCAAGTTCAACTGCGCCAGAAGTTGCGATGCATCTGCCTGCAGTTTTTGAAGATCTCCCTGCTGACCTTTTGGCAGGTCCGCCGCATTGATCTCATTCAAGGCATCCAGCACACCCTGCAATTCAGCAATGCGGACATCCAGATTCTGCGATTCATCCTTGGCGTGCTCAAACCGCTGTTGCAATTCACCCAGTTGTTTTTCTGCCGCCGCTCTGGATGCTGCTGCATTTTCCGGCACTGACTGGGAATTTACAGCGGGTGGAGTTACTGCTGGACTTGTCATCGCGGATTGATTGGACGTGGAATTTGAATTTCCCGCATTCAACTGATCCCTCATCGCGCCGGAGTCGGCGTGATCCTGCGTCGATAGGCTCTCGGAGCCTATCGGATTTGATGGTGCGGTAGACGGGGGTGTGCTTGGCGTTTCTCCGCCTCCTACCGCCGCCATGCGAATCAGCAACACAAACACCACCACGCTGATTCCGCCGATGCCGATCATCAGGTTTCGCGTCGTGCGTTTCTGGTGTTCCAACTGCCGCTGCAACGCTTGCACCGTGGAAAGACTTGCCATCGGTTGCGATGCGGTCTGTGACTGTGCAGGATTGGCGGACTGCGGCACAGTTGAAGTCAATCGCCCCATTCGGCTGGCCTCGTCTGTCGTGACAATCGTCGAGTCGGCATCGCTTGCGGCCATCGTTGCTGGGCCTGCACCGCCATAACTAGCCTGACTCGTCAGCTCCGCATCACTCGCGAAACTTGAAATTCCGACCTGCTCGCCATTTCGTGCCGCCGTGCCGGTCTCCACCAAGGGCGCTTCCCAGGGCAACGGCTTGACGTCCGCCAACCCCAAGTGGTTCCGATCAAGATATGCGCCGAACGGCACACCGCAGTTGTGACAGCCATGTGCAGATGGATCCACGAGGGCATCGCAGTTATGGCAATAGCCGAACAGGTGCGACAGCCCTGGCACACGCTTCGCCACGGTCCAGAACTGCTTGGTCGTGGGCCCACGAATAATGCTCATCTTCGTCACTACGCCGCGTTCAATGAGACGAACGAGCGTTTCATAGCTGCACCCGGGTTGAAACGGCCGAAAAACGTTCCGAATGTACCACGGCCCCATGTCATTCTGAGTCACCTGTCTGCTCAGTGGCTCAAAGAGTCCAGTACACGCCCTGCAGCGATCGCTCGCCGGCTGCGGCTCTCCGCAATATGGACAGATCACTATTTTCGATTTCGCCATTCCGACTGTTCGCCTGTTACTGTGCCGACGTCTGATCCGCCGATGAAACCTCCTCGGCCGTCCGTACATCGCGCCGAAAATCAGTGTAGGTGATCCGCATGAGTATCGACCACTTTCAACACAGTCTGCGTCACATTCTTTCGGCGTTTTTCTTCGCAGCCATCTCCTTGTACGGCTGTGAAGCCCCGCAGGATTCAACTCAACCCGCAGTCGCTGCACCGGAAAAATCGATGGTGATCATGCAGGAAAGCGCCAATCGGCAGGAACCCGTCGCCACCGTGATTGATGCGCGTCCTGCAGCCATGATTGATGGTGCCATGGTCACGTGGGGCGACCTCCGCCCCGCAATGACAGAAGCGGCCGGCGCGCAGGCCTTGCACGATTTCATCATCGATCAACAGCTTGCCAAGGCGCTCAAGAAAGCCGCCATCACCATCACGGACAAGGACGTATCCGATGAGCAGCACATGCTTGTCCAATCGTTGAATGATGATCCGAACGTCGCGCTGAGGGCACTCGATGAACTTCGCTCGCGCGAAGGCATCGGAACTAATCGTTTCAATGCCTTGCTCCGACGCAACGCCGGCTTGCGCAAGCTCGTACAGAGTCAGGTGGACGTCAGCGATGTCGCTGCGGAACGAATGTACGACGTCATGCATGGCCCCAAACGCCAAGCCAGAATCATCACCACGCATGACCTTCCAACAGCCCAAGCTGCGCGGAACCGAATCATGAACGGGGAATTGTTTGCCGACGTCGCCACGGCAGTATCCACGGACCCCAGCGCACCGCGCGGCGGATTGCTTGAACCGGTCGCACGCCAGGACGCTGCCTATCCCGAATCGTTCCGCGAATCGCTGTTTTCACTAGCTACAGGGGAAGTATCACAGCCGCTGCTCCTGGATTCCTCATATGCCATGCTTACGCTGGTAAGAGAAACTCCCGGAGATGGCGTGCCATTCACGCAGGTGCGCGCGGATCTGCGCAACCTCTGTCGCCTTCAGCAGGAACGTGTCCTCATGGATCAGCTTGCGCGATCGTACCTCCGCAACTCTGCGATTTCCATTTTCGATCCGGCACTCAAGGAAAGTTGGGACCGATGGCGTGTCGCACCCTCTGTGCAGTGATCACGTTCGAACATACGTCACTCGCGCAAGCGCAAAGGGAATCAGCGCAAGCACCGGCAGAAACACCGCCACGATCGGGGCGATGCCTTCGAGCTTCACCATCATGAAGACGCTTGCCATCGTCAGCGTCGGCACCGTGAAACTAGCGCATTTCATGCTCTGGATCAGAAGATTTGCAGGCTCTCTCAGAAGGAAGCACGGCAACGCCACCACCATGACCAAAAGGTTGATCAACACCACGCTGAACCGCGAATACAAATATCTTCGAAGCGTGTCGCCCTCCTCAATTCCCGGTGTCTGCAGCATCATGGATATCTGTCCCATGCTCAGCATTGACGCGTACTGCCCGTATCGCTTCACCGTCAACATTTCGGGAGTCACGTCCATGGCATAGTCATCCACCGCTGTCTGCAATACAGGAGATTCCTGTGCCTCCTCCGGCAACACACGATTCTGACCGTTTGTCAATTTCCATGTTCGGCCAGCAGGATCCCATCTGGCGAGGTTTGCGGTCAGTCGGGTTTTCGTTCGCCCGCGCTCATCCCGCTGCCAGATCGTCGGCGAAATCAAGGTGTTTTTTGCCGGATCAAAAGCCGGGGCTTGGATCAGCGTGTTGTTGTTCGCTCCATACGCAGCCAGCGGAACCTCGAATTCATCCAGCGATTGTTTGGCAATCTGATTCGGCTCGCGCAGCAGCATCGGTGCGAGCGTGGGCAGAATGAGCTCCTGATTGGCAAGCTGAATCAGGCTCAAGGCGAACATCCCCACCATGAACGGCATGGCCAATCGGTGCATGCTGATTCCCGTCGCAAGCAGCGCCGTCAATTCCCGCCATCGGTGCATCACAGACAGCGTAAATCCCATTGCTCCAATCGCCACCATTCCGTGCAGGTACGCATAAAACTGAAAAAGCCTCGGCCCCTGATATTGAATCGTCAGCCACACAAAAACAGCCGCTGTTTTCAAGGCGCTCGCATCCTTGCCCGCGCTGTCCCGCGCAGCGTCAACAAATCGATCCAGGTTGAGAATCAGATCGATTGACGCCGCAAAC
>DASZQE010000528.1:0-5338 GCA_035550175.1 Phycisphaerales bacterium
GACTCATCGAGTGATGGCAGGTTTCTTTACTTCTGCATCAGTTGGCTTGCACCAAAAAGTCTTTGGAAGACTTCGAGTTTTCAACATCTTCATTTTGATCCAGACCGTATAATTTTCACATGCCGCAGCTTCACTCCAAGGGGAATCGCTCAATGAAGGATGAAGCCAAAGTGCTTGTCAATCATCTTCCCAATGAAGCCACTTGGGATGACCTGAAGTATCAAACCTACGTCAGGCAGGCCATTGAAGCCGGTCTCCCCGATACCGATGCCGGCCGCACCATGAGCGTTCAGGAAGTTCTGGATTCTTCGTTTCAGCCATGAGTACAGAGGCTTCGCCGCCATGCCCCCCGCAGCATGAGTTCGATTACCATGAAAGACTTCGACCCCAACGACTTAATGCAAGAAGATATGTACGTTTCGCTCTCACTTTCCTGCGATGGCAATTCACATGATTGCATCGGCGGGATTGAGCTTCCTGAAGGAACAAACGTCCAAACCGAAGATGAAGCGAGATCATGGGCCGTGAGAATTGCTGCCGATGCACGTGCATCAGGATGGACACAATCCGGCGACGTAATTTTTTGTCCTGAATGCACAAAACATGCGTCGTCCACAGGCACACTTCCTCAATCCCGCTATGAGCGCGCTCGCAAATCGATTTCGTAGTATCAAAATACGATCACCATGATAAATACCATGCCGCCTGCAGCATTAGTGCGTATGAAAAAACAGGATTCGATGGAAACACCCCCTCGACAAACTCATTTCGGTGACATCATAGCATGGGCATCACTTGATTCGACGGTCTCACCGACTGGAAAGACGAGGCACATTGTAAACGGCGAACTTATGAAACCCCCAAAAGGGTTGTTGATCGTTCGCTCTATTGAACGTGATCAGATTTCCTACTTCCTCCTCTATTGCAAAGAGAAGTGGCAGGACGTGGCTGACACTTGGTATCAAAGTGTGGAGGGTGCCATGAAGCAGGCAGAATTCGAGTTCACGGGGGTTTCCAGACTCTGGCAGTTCTTTGATCGAGAACTGGACCGCAAAATTGAACGCGATATTGTCGCAGGACGATTTGATGCGCTGGTGAACGAAGCCATCGATGATCTTCGAAACGGTCGGTGCAAAGAACTTTGAGGCACACCCGGCAAGCTCGCTAGTTACACTGCTATCAATGTCCAAACTCCGCGAACAATTCTCCGCTCCGCCTCCCACGCCTCTCGCTGCCGAGCCCACCACCGACCTCAAGCCCTTCGTCGTCTTCACCCAGCTCAAAACCGCCGGACCCTTCATCTACGCAGGTTGGCTTGAAGCCGCCGATGCCGACATGGCCATGGCCTTCGCCAAGGAGCACTACGGCCAGGATCAGGAATGCGTCAACGTCGCCGTCATCTCCCGCGCCGACATCACAAGTTCCGATGGCCTCTACACCGCTGCACAATCCACTTCTGGTGAATTCTCAATCTTCACCCAGAAAAAATCAGGCGATCTCTGGCTCTCCGCCGGCACACTTTCCGCCGCCTCCCCATCTGCCGCCATCGCCATCGCAAAAACTTCCATCAAGCAAGCCGCCAACGCCCACGCCGTCTGGGCCATCGCCTCTCCCGCCGTCATCTCCACGCATGGCGACCTCATCTGGCGTCACACCGATCAGTCCTACCGCCTCGCCCGAGGCTACGGCCGCGAAGTCCGAGCCAAGTGGACCACCTTCCGCGATGAGAAAAAACTCGCCGAGTACGAAAAAGACGACCTCCACGATGCGTTCTAAGGGAGGCGATCCGCTATCAGCCGTCGGCTATCGGCAAGAGAAAGTCAGATGCAGGATTTTCGAAACATCGAAGTTTGGCAGGTCGCTCACAAGTTTGCCTTGAATCTGTATCGCGTCACTTCTCATTTTCCAGACAATGAACGATACGGAATCACAAGTCAGCTCCGTCGAGCATGCGTCTCAATTTCAGCAAACATTGCTGAGGGATGCGTTCGAAGCACCGACGCTGATTTCGCTCGATTCCTCTACAACTCAATGGGATCAGCCTCTGAGGTAGAGTATCTGCTTCTCCTGAGCCACGAACTTGGATACCTTGCAGATGAAGTTTTCAAATCTTTGTCTGGTGATGTCCGGAAAATCAAACGGATGCTCGCAGCCTTCATTCGCACCTTGAAGACCGACAATTCTTTCTTGCCGAAAGCCGACAGCAGATAGCCGACAGCCCCACATGAACACCACCGCACCTCAACTCCAAAATGCTCTCGTGCAACTGCTGTTCGCGCTCGCTGATGACAAACTCTTGTTGGGTCATCGAAACAGTGATTGGACAGGTCTTGGACCGATCTTGGAGGAAGACATTGCGTTTTCACATCTCGCTCAGGACGAAATCGCCCATGCCCAAGCCATCTACGAATTCATCGCCAGCATGACCGCCGGCAATGCTGATGACCTCGCCTTCAACCGCACTCCCGCGCAATTTCGCTCCGCGCACATCGTCGAAGTCCCCGATGAATTCGACTGGGCCACCGCGATGGCTCGCAAATTCTTCTGTGATCACTTCGATCTTCTCCGCCTCAACCGACTCGCCAAATCCTCCAACCCCGACCTGGCAGCCCTCGCTTCGCGCATCGCGTCTGAAGAGACCCTCCACGTCGAGCATGTTGATCAATGGATCGTCCGCCTCGGCCGCTCCACGCCCGAAGCCCGCAAGCGCCTCCAAAGAGCCCTCGATGCTCTCGCGCCGCTCGCAGTCGCCCTTTGGGAACCTGTCGAAAACGAACAACAACTCGTCACTGCCAACCTCTATCCCCAATCCACCGACCTCTCTTTCGAATCTTGGGCCGCGAAACTTCAGCACGTCATGAAGACCGCCAACCTCAAACTCACGCTTCCTCCTCGCGCCTCCGCGCTCAAATCCAAGGCCGGCCGCGCAGGTGTCCACACCTCCCATCTCGCCCCGCTGCTCAATGAAATGTGCGAAGTCCGCCGCGCTGACCCCGGCGCAAAATGGTGATCGCGCCATAATGACATAGCCCTGCGCACCCACGCACGCTTATCATTCCTTCGTGCCGCTTCGCGATTCCATCCTTTCCGCGCTCCACTCCATCCCCGATCCCGAAATGCCCATCAGCATCGTGGACCTCGGCCTTCTCCACGATATCCAACTCGATCCCGCCCCCACCTCATCAACACTCGCCAACGGTTCCTCTCACATCAACAGCGACTCCGCGCACGTCACCATCACTCTCCTCCCGACCTTCATCGGCTGCCCCGCACTCGATATGATCGCCGGCGACGTCCGCGCCAAAATCTCCGCGCTCCCCGGCGTCTCCTCCGTCACCGTCAACTGGCTCAACACGCCCGCCTGGTCAGTCGACCGTATCACTGCCGCAGGCCGCGCCTCGCTCAAAACCCATGGCGTCACCGTCCCCGCGCACGGCTCGCATCTCCACGTCGCCGGTCACGATGCTCCCCAGACCGTCACGCTCAAAACCTCCGCCCTCCCCTGCCCCTACTGCGGATCAAAATCCACCCATCTCGAAAGCGCCTTCGGCCCCACCCGCTGCCGAACCATCTACTACTGCTCCGCCTGCAAAAATTCCTTCGAGCACATGAAATCCATCTGATGAACCCTCACCCGCTGGGAGAGGGTGCCCTGAACGAATCGCAAGCGCAGCGAGCGATGAGTCCAAGGGCGGATGAGGGCCTGCACGCCTGAAATCTTGCATTTCACATTGCAACCGCCCACCACCTCACACAGCTTCTGCATCTCTTCTCCAACGCTGGCACGCCTCCGCCCATTTCCCTACGATGATCCATCCACTCATGGCTCAGCCATCCGTACCATCTCGCCCGCCGCAATCCGCAGCTCCGCCGCTCGGAACTTCCAGCAACGGTTCTCATGCCGACTTCAAACCCGCGATTGACCGCCCCATGGGTTTCAACGGCGAAAAAACCATCAACCTCGGTTCCGTCGACTGCATTCAGGTCCTCAACGAGCAAGGCGAACTCGTCTCTATAGATCACGACCCCAACCTTCCACCCGCTGAACTCAAGCGTGTTCACCGCGCCATGGTCCTCACTCGCAAGCTCGACCAGCGCATGCTCAACATGCAGCGCCAAGGCGAAATGGGAACCTTCGCTCCCAGCATCGGCCAGGAAGCCACGCAGATCGGCCAGGTCTATTGGCTCAAAAAATCCGATTGGTTCGCACCCAGCTACCGCTCCTTCGGCGCACAGCTCTGGCGCGGCTGGCCCATCGAGCAACTTCTCCTTTTGTGGGACGGTTTCTTTCAAGGCTTCCGCCCGCCCGATGGCGTCAACGATCTCCCTATGTCCATCGTCATCGGCTCGCATGTCGCTCCCGCCACCGGCATCGCCATGGCTGCCCGCGCCAAGAAGGACCCCTCCGTCGTCGTCACCAACTTCGGCGATGGCGCGCTTTCGCAGGGCATCGTCGCCGAATCCTTCAACTTCGCCGCGGTCTACAAATCCCCCGTCATCTTCGTCTGCGAAAATAACGGCTTCGCCATCAGCGTCCCCGTCGAAAAACAGGCCGGCATCACCGAGCTCGCCCGCCGCGGCGCAGGCTTCGGCCTTCCCTCTCTTCGCGTCGATGGCAACGACATCCTCGCCGTCATCTACGCCATGAAATCCGCCGTCGATCGTGCCCGCACCGGCGAAGGTCCTTCATTTATCGAATGCGTCACCTATCGCATGAGCTACCACACCACCGCCGATGACCCCAAGGTCTATCGCAACGAAGAAGAAGTCGAACGCTGGAAAGCCCGTTGCCCCATCGCTCGGTTTGAAAAATATCTCGCATCGCAGAAAATCATGACCGCGCAGGAAATATCCGCCGTCGCCGATGAATGCGAGCAGCAGGTCCTCGCCGCCCGTGAAGTCTTCCGCAAAAACGCCGTCGCCGACCCGCGAGAAATCTTCGACTTCGTCTACGCCGACCTCCCCGCCGATCTGCAAAACCAGAAAGACGAATACCTCGCCCGCCTCGCGCGCAAGGGGGTCAAGTAATGGCCCAGATGACAATGGTCCAGGCCCTCAACCTCGCTCTCGATCAGGCCATGTCGCATGATCCCGATGTCTACTTGATGGGTGAGGACATCGGCGTCAACGGCGGCGTCTTCCGTGTCACCCAGGGTCTCATTCAGAAATACGGCCCCAATCGCGTCCTCGACACGCCCCTCGCTGAGAACGGAATCATCGGCACCGCCATTGGCATGGCCATCTACGGCCTCAAGCCCGTCGCCGAAATCCAGTTCTCCGGCTTCACCATGCAGGCCTTCGACCAGATCGAGCAGAACATGGCCCGCTATCGCAATCG